>CBDUXJ010000078.1:0-9181 GCA_965371165.1 uncultured Syntrophobacterales bacterium
CGTGGGGGAATTTCTCATCCTTCTAGGTGCATTTCGCTCTAAAACGGCCTTCGGTGTGGCCGCGGCAACGGGTGTCATCCTCGGGGCTGCTTATATGCTCTGGATGTTTCAGCGGGTTATGTTCGGTGAGATCAAAAATCCGGAGAATATGAAATTGAAGGATCTTAATGGACGGGAAATCGCTACCATGATCCCCATGGTATTGCTGATCTTTGTGATGGGGATCTATCCGAAACTCTTCTTCACGAAGATGGATGTTTCAGTAGAGCATTTTTTAAAATCCTTTAAGGCGAAATACGAGATGAAAGGAGAAGCGTCTCCCCCAAGGCTAACGTCCATCCTTACCGTTGAGAGCGCGCAGGATAAGGTAACCCCCTCTGCCGGGACCAACTGATGGGACTCAATGTGGGAGGAATTCTTTGATGGATATATCCATACCTCAAATCAATTTCAGCATTATCGCCCCGGAGCTGATCATGAGCGGCTTTGCCTTGACGGTTCTCCTCCTCGGAGTCTTCTTTCCCAGGATGGGGAAGAATGACCATTTGGGGTATATTAGCCTTTTGGGAATCCTCGTTGCCTTCATCCTTACCCTCCCAATCATGGGCACGTCTCAACATGCCTTCAACAACATGATCGCCGCCGATGGATTTGGGGTGTTCTTCAAGGTCATTTTCCTCATCATCGCTTTTCTAACGGTGCTCATCTCCATTGGTTATGCCCAAAGGATGGATATCGGCTTTGGTGAGTACTATGCCTTGATCCTGTTTGCCACAGTGGGAATGATGCTGATGGCCGCCGGAACGAGCTTGATCACCATATTTCTCGGCCTGGAGACGATGTCCATCTCCATCTATGTGTTGGCCGGGATCATAAGGGGCAATAAGAAGTCCATTGAGTCGGCGTTGAAATACTTTCTCCTGGGGGCCTTTGCCACTGGTTTCCTCCTCTACGGTATGGCACTGATTTATGGGTCTACTGGATCCATTAATCTCGAGGAGATCGCGGCCTATATTAAGTCGAAGCCGGAGCTCATCCGATCACCCATGATCATTATCGGGATTGCCCTGTTGACCATCGGGTTCGGATTTAAGGTCGCAACGGTTCCTTTTCATATGTGGACTCCCGATGTATATGAAGGTGCGCCCACATCGATAACAGCCTTTATGGCAACGGGGGTAAAGGCTGCTGGATTTGCGGGTTTTGTCCGGGTTTTCTTCTCAGCGCTGGGATCCTTCCAGCCCGATTGGATACCCATCATGTGGGTTTTAGCCGTGGCCACGATGACGGTGGGAAACGTGGTGGCCATTGTCCAGACCAACATCAAGAGGATGTTGGCTTATTCCAGCATAGCCCATGCTGGATATATCCTGGTAGCCTTCGTGGCGGGAAATGACTTGGGGACGGCGAGCATGCTATTCTACCTATTGGTCTATGCCTTCATGAATATCGGTGCCTTTACCGTCGTGATACTATTGGGAAAGAGGGGAGAGGAGAACGTATTGATTTCGGATTACGCAGGGATCGGGTTTAAATATCCACTGCTTGGCGTCTCCATGACCATATTTATGCTGTCAATGGCCGGGATTCCACCTTTGGGAGGATTCATGGGGAAATTCTATGTCTTCAGCGCCGCGATAAAGGCTGAATATTACTGGTTAGCCGTCATCGGGGTGCTCAACAGCGCCGTTTCGGTATACTATTATTTGAGGGTTACGGTGTTGATGTATTTTAGGGAACCCGAACGAGAGATCACCGGCCTAGCTTTCTCGCCGGCCTCAGTTCTTGCAATTACCGTCTCCGTATGGGGTGTTTTGTATATGGGGATTTTCCCATCACGCATTCTCGCCTTGGCGCAACAGTCCATTACGGGATTGATGTAG
Source organism: uncultured Syntrophobacterales bacterium (assembly GCA_965371165.1). Classification (GTDB taxonomy): domain Bacteria; phylum Desulfobacterota; class BSN033; order WVXP01. The sequence continues at coordinate 1,884 of CBDUXJ010000078.1, forward strand.
CTTCCCTCGATGTCTCTTTTTATCGGGCTGTTGCCCAAACCCCCTTTCGCTTCACTAAGAATGGTTACCAAAAATTCTTTAATGTTCGCTCCAGGGGATTCGGGCAACAGCCCCTTATGAAATGACCCCAGCCCTCCCGAAAACTGGGGTTTTTGTTAGGAAGGATCAGGCGTTTATCTTAAAGGCGGATTCTTTTATATGTGACGACATAAATACTTGCGTATGGGAAGGGTGCAGGCAAATTCTAAATACTAATTAGAATTTAGAATTTGGAGCGAAGTGACTTTAGGATTTAGTGCTTCGGCCCGCGACGAGGAGTTCGGCTGAGGCTCCCTTCGGGTCTGAGCGTTCGACTGAGCTCACGCCGAAGTCCTCAGGGTCGAAGACACTCGAAGCCCTCGGCCGAGTCGATTTAGGATTTAATCCTTGTTTGAATTATGCGCAACTATTTAAGACGCTACATATATGATGGAGGAGAAGGGGACTAGAGGCCGGATCCAATCAAGTAGATCACGATGACGACGAGGGAACTGATAAAGACGAATTCAAGGATTTTCCCCGTATTCTTGCCGTCGAAGAGGGATAGTATGTAATGAAATAGGCTCATTGGTTCTTCCCCTGTCTTGCATAAATCATATAGCAAGGAGAATGCCAACGTGAAGCATCCCCCTTGTTTGAAAGACCATGGAATGCCGGATTTAACTGCATTTTCGGGGATAAGATTTTTCAATATCCCCTTTCCGGGGGGATGTGTTATTGGGGAAAGTAAGGGAGATTTGGGTCAAAGGTGCAACTTTTTTTCATAAAAGTGAAATATTTACATAGGTTTTCAGACCCATTCCGGCAAAAATTCAAAATAGGCTTACTCCATGATATCCGAGAGGGGGACGATTTCGACTCCGCTCTGTCTCAACCTCGGAATCATCTCCCGGAGGGATTTGATGGTAGAAGAATGAGGATGGCCGATGGCGATGGCTTTTCCCTCGGCTTTTGCTATCTTTGCCAATTCCAGGATATTCCTCCTGATTTCCGCTTCGTCATTACTATCGTTATCCAAAAAGAGGTTACGTTGTCCGGTTTTAATGCCCAATTTCTTTGCGGTTCGATATCCCACTGTCTTGGAGGTCGTCCGACTATCCAAGAAATAGAGTTCCCTTTTTCTTAACTCCTCCATGAAGATGCTCACCCTTTGATCATCCTCCATGAAACGGGAGCCCATGTGGTTATTCACCCCTCTTACAAAAGGGAGTGCTTCCAGATTTTCCTCAATCCGTTGTTGGAGTTCCCTTTCGGTCATGCTCATCAAGAGGGCGCCCTTTCCAGGGTTTTTCTCCGGAAAATCGTATGGTTCCATGGGCATGTGGAGTATAACCTCTTTTCCCTTTTCGAAGGCCTCCTTGGCCAATTCCCGAGAATTGCGGGACAGGGGGAAAAAAGAGAGGGTGATGGGCGCCCCCAAGTTTATCAGTTCCCTTGTCCTTTTGTTGCTAGAACCCAGGTCATCGATGACGATGGCTACGCGAGGTCCACGCCTCTTTACGGATACTTTGGGTGGATAAAAGATGATGTTATGGGTCAAAAGATTCCCAACCCGCACATCTACCCTCTTCGGTTTAGAGGGCTCCTCGATGAATCGAAGGCGAACATCCTTATCCAATTGGGTCAAATCCCTTTTTATTTCCCTCTTGATTTGAGCGAAGGAGATCCGCTTCGGAAGTTGAACCTTGATGATGGAAGCTCTCCACGAAAGTTTTTCCGTCATTCTCGGAAGGGATTGTCGGGAAAGGATGTCCTTTTTCGAAAAACCGAGTTCGAAGAGACGACTCTTGATGGTCTTATCGAGGAGATCTATTTTTTGGTTGAGTTGATATTGGATACGGTGAGGAGGTCGGTAGAGGTAAAAGAGAATGAGGCCCAGGACTAGAAGTAACCCGATAAGTCCCAGGAACGGCCAGATTCCGGTTGAGGGTTTCTTTTTCCGCCTAGATGGTCTCTTCCCCATTGGGGCCTTTTTGGTTCTGACCCTTCTCGTAGGTCGCCTTGGCATCGGGGATTTCCTCATTTCTTAAGGGAAAGCCGCTGAAAAATCTCCCAACTCTTTAGGATTTGCAAGGCCCGTTCTAGCTGTGAGTCAAAAACCTTCTTATCCCCTTCTTTTGGCTCTTTTTCCTCCTTGTTCTCTTGCACCCCTTCCAAATGGCGCTCCAGGTCCTTTTCCGTAAGAGGTCGGGGTTGGTCTTTCAATTCCGGCTCGGTCGCCTCAGAATAAGGGACGATGATACTTGGGGTGATACCCATTGCTTGGATAGACCTGCCGCTCGGGGTATAGTATCTGGCGGTGGTTAATTTCAACCCCGACCCATCTTTCAGGGGGAAAATGGTCTGGACAGATCCCTTGCCGAACGTTTGAGTCCCTAAAATCAATGCCCTTCCATGATCTTGTAACGCTCCTGCCAAGATCTCCGATCCACTGGCACTACCGCGATTTACGAGGACGACTACCGGATAGTCTTCGAGGGTTCCATTTCTGTGAGCCGTGAATTTCATCTTCTGTTCCTTGTTCCGTCCCTCAATAGAGACAATAACACCTGAGGTGATAAATTTATCAGTCACTTTTACGGCTTGATCTAAAAGTCCCCCGGGGTTGTTCCGAAGATCAACGATCAATCCCTTAAGGGGAGTTTTACTGAGAACGTTCAGTTTTTGGATGGCCTTCTCGAAATCCGAGGCTGTCTCCTCATTGAACTGTGAAATTCGGACATAGCCGATTTCCTTCTCCAACACTTCATATCTGACGCTTTTTAAGGGGATAATATCCCGAACGATGGTGATGTCCCTGGGCTTTGCAAGTCCTTCCCTCGTAATGGTTATGGTGACATCGGTTCCTTTGGCCCCCCGCATCTTCAGGGCGGCCTCATGCAAGGACATGTTCTTAGTGGGTTCCCCATCGATCTTTATGATATTGTCTCCAGGTTGGATGCCCGCCTTAAAGGCCGGGGTATCCTCTATGGGGGAGACGACCGTTAAGAGCCCTTTCCTCTTTTCAATGACGATGCCGAGTCCTTCGAATTTTCCCTTGGTCTCCATCTGCATTTCCCTGTACACCTCGGGGGGCATGAAGGATGAATGGGGGTCTAAGGTATTCAACATTCCCTTGATGGCTCCGTAGATCAAGGTTCGATTTTCGGTTTCTTCCACGTAATCCTTCTGTAAATGGGTGAAGACGTCGGTGAAAGCCCGGAGATCCCCATAGACATTGTCGCTTATGGCTGAGACTTTGCGATTGCTCGCCATTCCGATGAGGGCTCCCAAAATCGAGATGATAAGAATAAGGAGCAAAAGTTTACGGTTAAGATAGTTAATTCTCTGAAACATGTCTCCCTCCTTGCCTCAACTGGTGCAGAGGATGGTGATGGTTTCCCCCTAACTCTTTCCCTTTCCCCCTGTTGTGGCCGGTCCCTTCTTGGTTTGGGAAGGGCCGTTTGAATCTTTGGGTATGGGCAACCATTCTAATGGATCTTGCAGCTTCCCCTGATACCTAATTTCGAAATAGAGACGGGGGCCCCTTAATGAGCCCGTATCGCCCACTAAGGCGATGACATCACCCTTTGTAACCCGGTCATTGATCCTTTTGAGTAACTTCGATGCATGGGCGGAAACGGTATAATACTTATCTCCATGGTCGATGATAATAATATTGCCATATCCCTTGAACCAGCCTGAATAGATTACCTTCCCCGAATAGACGGCTTTTATGGGCGAGTCTTGGTCTGCCTCGATTACAATACCCCGACGATGCTTTTCCAAGATGACGTTCCCACGCACGGGCAATGAAAGCCTTCCCTTCTGATTTTTGAAGTTCAAATCATAGACCCCTTTATCTCTTGTCTCCTTTTCCAGCTTCGTAACCAAAAGTTGTAGCTCTTTTGCCCGCTTCTCCAATTCCCGAATCCATCTTCCATAATCCGCCTTTTGCCTCCTTACATCATTGAGAAGGGATCGTTTTTCTCTTTTCGCTCGGAGGATCTCCAATTTCTTTATTTCCTGCTCCGCCCTGATTCGTTTGAGGTCTTTCAATTCTTTGGCCAATTTCTCCTGGTATTGCCCTTTTTCGAGCCGTTGGGCTTGGTATTGTCTCAATAAATTTGCATCAAAATCAATCACGATCCTCAGGAATTTCACCATTCTCATAAAATCATTATAAGAGTTGTAGGCGAGAAGATAGGGGAAATAACCAATCCTCCAGATTTTATAGAGGGCAACAATTCGGGAATGGAGACGGGTTTGGTTTTGGTCTATTTTGTGCTGGATTCGGTTCAGCTTTTCTTGCACCGAAATGATATTTCCCCGAATTCGGTCATATCTTGAATCCAACCTCCTCAACTCCTCCTTCCTTGCGAGAAGTTTCCTATCGATCCTGCTGAGGGCATCGAGGATGGATTCTTCCTTCTTTCGGACGGCTGTTTCTCCAGCCTTCTTGCGCTTGAGTTCTTCTTGGATCTCTTGAAGCCGCATCCTTTGTGTTTTGACTTGTGCTCCGTTAATGCCGATATTATCAGCGGCAAAATTGGTTCCTATGAATATGAAAAGGAAAAAGAAAAAGCTGCAGAGGATTTTTCTCACGTGAATCATTTATGCCTTTAAAAACCTCGCCAAAGACAAGGAACTCCCAAGACATCCTAGGGAAATCCCCACTAACATTACCCCTCCAATAGAGTTCCACGGTAAAAAGGAAAATACGGTAGGCCCCAGATATGCCTTCATAAAGGGCCCCGACTTCAAGAGGAACGATTGATAAAGGAGAAACAGCAGACCCACCGATAGGATAGCTCCCGAAACCCCTTGAAAGAACCCCTCGATCAAGAAAGGGATTTTGATAAATCCATTGGTTGCCCCGACCAATCTCATAATTTCGATCTCTTCCTTCCGGGAATAGATACTCAGTTTGATCGTATTGGATATGATAAAGGATATGGCGAGGAATAGAATTCCCCCCACGATCCATTGTCCCCATCTTAGGAGGTGCACAATGGTGGAAAGCCTGGTGATCCATTCCTGCCCGTATTGGATGTCCGTAATACCCCTGAGCCGACTCAGTTTTTTCACGAATTCGTTGACCCCTTGGCCGCGATAGAATTCTTTCTCAAGTTGAATTTCAAAGGAGGCCGGAAGGATATCCAAATCCAAACCCTCAAGGATCCCCTTCTGGTTGCCAAAGAACCGTTTAAAGAGTATGGTAGAATCGGATTTGGATACGTATCTGATTGACCTCACTTCCCTTATTTCAAGGATATGTCTCTCCAGGTGTTTTACCTCATGGGTTGAAAGGCCGTCTTTTAAATAGGAAATTATTTGGATTTCACCCTCCCAGTGAACCAGGAGTTTATTCAGGTTGATCAAGACCAGTAGAAAAATCGAAAAGATGAAAAGGGTAAAGACGATAATACCGATGGATACTCCGTTTATCCAGATATTTCTTCTTATGTCTCGATAGGCTTTTCTCAGAAAATACATCGATCCCTATAAGCGAGAGGCTTTGACTTCGGGTATTAGCGTTGGCCTTTCCGGATGTATTTTGTCTACGCTTCTGCCCTTAATGAGCCTAATAACCGTCTTGCTGTACTTCCTTACTAAGTCGGTGTTATGGGTGGCGACGACAATGGTTGTACCCGAGGCATTGAGATTATTCATGAGGTTGATGATATCGAGAGTGATCTCGGGATCAAGGTTTCCGGTTGGTTCATCAGCTAAGAGGATGGGCGGGTTGTTAGCGAGGGCTCGAGCGATGGCCACCCGCTGTTGCTCCCCTCCTGAGAGCTTTAACGGAGTTTCATCCATTTTTTCCAGCAATCCAACCATTCGCAAGGTCTTCCAAGTCCTCCTCTTCAGTTCTTTTCCCCTAATCCCGGTCACCTCCAAGGCAAAGGCCACATTTTGAAATACGGTTAAATCCTTCAGAAGCTTAAAATCCTGGAAGACAATACCGATATTCCGTCGGAGGTAGGGAATTTGGGAGGGCTTGATCCTCGATATATTGATTCCGTTGACCAAAATTTCCCCCTGAGTAGGACTTTCTTCGCAGTATACCAACTTGAGAAGGGTCGTCTTGCCGGCTCCGCTGGGTCCGGTCAGAAAGACGAATTCACCTCTATTAACCTGAAGGGTAATGTTGTTTAGGGCTTTGATATTGCCGGAATAGATCTTACTTACATGGTAAAATTGGATCATCTTAGGCGAATGTATTCATTCTTGGATACGCTGTGATATCGAATTTCACTTAACGGTGGATAGAGACAAAACACAATGACATTACCGAATAATCTTTAATAAATAATGAATAAATAATGCGTAAATCTTAAAAATAATTAACATATTTTATTATTCAATGCAAGGATTATTACCCAGGAGTTCCTTGAGTACCCCCTTGTTCCTTCGTTTCGATGCTTCGTGAGGTGACCCTTTTCCCGCCGCTGGCGGGACAGGCAGGGAATATTTATCCCTTCCAGTCGAGGTTGGGTGCTGCAGTTTGAAGGATAAATTTACGCTCAGGGACAAGGAGCACTCTTATGCCCCCTTCATGGCTGCGTGGACGACAAGGAATGATGAAAATAAAAGGGGGAAATCTTGACAGGGAAGGGGACGATATGATATAAAATACTAGCTAGATGGATCATGTTGGTAAATTATTAAGATAATCTGCGATTTAAGAAGATAAGGTGGGAAAATAACCTAAGAAGTTGATTTTTTTCCGAAAATAGTATTTGATTTTATTTTAATTATTTCTTATAATGTATGTTTGCGTTGATTTAAGAGGAGAGGTTCCCGAGCGGCCAAAGGGGGCAGACTGTAAATCTGTTGGCGTAGCCTTCGGAGGTTCGAATCCTCCCCTCTCCACCACGGGATAATGTATGGCGGGAATAGCTCAGTTGGCAGAGCATCAGCCTTCCAAGCTGAGGGTCGCGGGTTCGAATCCCGTTTCCCGCTCCAGGAGAGTCAATCCCGCTTTTTAGGTCCAGAGATTAAGAAAATTAGATCATATTCAAGCCTTTATAGCCTGCATAATCGGCGGGGAAATTCCATATTCGCATGAATTTTTCGCGTTAATTGCCTACCTGGACAAATAGGTTTGGGTTATTGTCTGTTTCTTTTATTATAGGTCATCAACCTCTTGAGCCCACGTAGCTCAGTGGTGGAGCACTTCCTTGGTAAGGAAGAGGTCATCGGTTCAATCCCGATCGTGGGCTCCAAAATGAATTCCTATAGGATAATAGGAGGGGGTAGCGATGTCGAAGCCGAAG
>CBDUXJ010000079.1:0-9105 GCA_965371165.1 uncultured Syntrophobacterales bacterium
GGACCCCATCGTGGGAAAGAAGGAGCGGGTTAGTTCCTTCGATCGAGAGACCATTTGCCGCTACTTCGATGATCACTATCGATCCAACCGCCTCATTATATCGATGGCTGGCAGTTTTGACCACAAGGAGATGATCCAGCGGATCGAGGATAAATTCGATGGGTTACGGGAGAGGGTGGAGGCGGGGAGAGGGAAATCCCCGAAACCCAATCCCCGAATCAGTGTGTTTCCAAAGGATTTAGAGCAGGTTCACCTCTGTTTAGGCACCAAAGGCATTTCGCAAACCCATTCCATGCGATTTGCCGGTTACATCCTCAATACCCTACTCGGCAGAGGCATGAGTTCTTATCTCTTTCAGGAGATCCGGGAGAAGAGGGGCCTCGCCTATTCCGTATATTCCTATAGGCCGGCCTATTTTGATGCGGGCCAACTAGTGGTATATGCCGGGACAGACAAAGGATCATTGAAGGAGGTCGTTCGATTGATCATAGAGCAGTTCGATAAATTTCGAAAGGTGAGAATTAGTGGGGAGGAACTGAAACGAGCGAAAGACCAACTCAAGGGGAATTTACTTCTTTTCCTGGAAAGTTCGGATAGTTGGATGACCCGCTTGGCTCAAAACGAGATCTACTTCGGGAAATATATCCCCATTGAGGAGGTTATCCGAAGCATCGAGAAGGTCACCTCGGAAGAGGTGAATCAATTGGCCCAGGCCCTTTTCCGAGAGGAGTTGTTCTGTCTAACGGTTTTGGGTCCAATCGACAAAAAAGAGCTCACTCGAGATCTGTTGAGCTTTCGGTAGGGTGGACGAGCTATGGGAGAGAGTCCCCACCGGGTAAGGATCCAGATCAAAAGGCTCAGGGGCAACAAGAATGGCCCTTTGCCGACGTATATGACCGAACACGCAGCGGGATTGGACATCCATGCCTTTCTGGATGAGGACGTGCTCATCTCTCCAGGACAGAGGCGGTTGATTCCAACGGGGCTTGCTGCGGCAATTCCCGATGGGTTCGAGATTCAAGTGAGGCCACGCAGCGGTTTGGCGATGAGGGATGGGGTGACGTTAGTCAATACCCCCGGGACCATCGACGCCGACTACAGAGGGGAAATCGGAATTCTGATGATTAACCATGGCGAGAAACCCATCTCCATCAGAAATGGGGAGCGCATTGCCCAGCTCGTCGTCTCCAGGGTATATAAGGCGGCATTGGAGGAGGTGGACGAACTGCCCACCAGCAGCAGGCAAGAAGGTGGCTTTGGCCACACCGGCCTGTAGAGAAGCTTCGAAGGTCATTCATGGAGAGATGGATCGATAGCTATATGAACTATATAACCGTCGAGAGAGGACTGTCCAAAAACACCCTCGATTCATATAGCGGCGATCTGGTTCGATACCAGAGCTTTTTGGGGGGATTGGGAATCGTCGGAATCGAAGAGACCTCCAAGATGGAGGTGATGGCTTACCTTCTCTCCTTACGGAAACGAGATCTTTCTGATAAAACGGTGGCCAGGTCCATTGCAGTTTTACGAGGATTTTATCGTTGGTTGGCCGATGAAGGGGTGCTGCGAGGAAATCCATTGGAGGATATGGAATCCCCGAGGACGACTCGCTCCCTACCGGAAGTGCTTTCCCTGGATGAAGTTGATTCACTGCTGAATCAACCAGATTCCTCCAGTCTCATCGGGATGAGGGATAAGGCCATGTTGGAATTATTGTACGCAACGGGGTTGAGAGTATCCGAGTTAACCAATTTAGTCCTGAATAATATCAACTTAGAGGCGGGATATCTCATGGTTATGGGGAAGGGGGCCAAGCAGAGGATTGTTCCCATGGGCCAAGAGGCGTTCCATTGGCTAAAGAGGTATCTGGAGGAATCCCGCGAGGGGCTCCTCAGGAACAACCGGAGTCCATGTGCCTTCGTGAGCCAATGGGGAAGGGGAATGAGCCGGCAGGGTTTTTGGAAGATCATTAAGAAATACGCCCTCATGGCTGGGATTAGGAAGAACATCTCTCCTCACACCCTTAGGCATTCATTCGCGAGCCACCTGTTAGAAGGTGGTGCGGATTTGCGGTCAGTACAGACCATGCTTGGTCACGTGGATATCTCCACCACCCAGATCTATACCCACGTGACCCGTGAAAGGTTGAAGAAGATCCATGCTCGGTACCATCCCAGATCGTGATCGCCACCGTTCGCTGAGGGAGAAAGGGAGTACCCTCGGCCTTCGAGATAGGAATGGAGGTCATTACTACTCACATCAACGCCGATTTCGACGCTCTGGCTTGCATGTTAGCGGCTAAGAAGCTCTATCCTGAGGCGATTTTAGTTTTCCCGGGTTCCCAGGAGGGGAGCTTAAGGGATTTTTTCGTCCGGTCAGCCATTTATGTATTCGAGGCCGAACGGATGAAGAACGTGGATTTGGATCGAATCACCCGTCTCATCTTGGTCGACACTCGTCAGACGAGCCGAATCGGGAAGTTCGCTCAAATCTTAAATAGACCGGGATTGGATATCCACATCTACGATCACCATCCCCCTTCTTCGGAGGACATTAAAGGCTCGGTGGAAGTTGTGAAAGAAGTGGGAGCGGCTATCACCCTGCTGCTGGAGGTTCTGAGGGAAAAGGGTATGGAGATAACCTTCGATGAGGCGACGGTAATGATGCTGGGAATTTACGAGGATACGGGCTCCCTCACCTTTTCCTCGACAACGGAGGACGATTTTCATGCCGCCGCATATCTGCTCTCAAAGGGGGCAAGTCTCAATGTTATATCGGATATGGTGACCAAGGAGCTGACGGCAGAACAGGTTTTTCTCCTCAACGACCTGATCCAATCGGCTACAAACTACACGATAGGTGGCATCGATGTGGTTATCGCCACGGCATCGGCGGATCGATACGTCGGTGATATCGCCATCCTCGTCCATAAATTAAAGGATATGGAGAATTTGGATGTGCTCTTCGCCCTGGTGAGGATGGAGGACCGGGTCCACATAATAGGAAGGAGCCGTATCGAGGAAGTCAACGTGGCGGACATCCTGTTGGAGTTTGGAGGAGGCGGGCATGCGACGGCCGCTTCGGCCACAGTGAAGGATTTGACGTTAATCCAGTGCGGGGAGAAACTAGTGAGGGTGCTTCAGGAGGCCGTTAAGCCGAGGAAATTCGCCAAAGATCTCATGACCTTCCCTGTGAAGACCATCCCAGCCGAGAGGAAATTATCCGAAGCGGGGGAGCTCCTAACTCGGTATAATATTAACCTATTGCCGGTGATGAGGGGAAGGAAATTGGTGGGGTTGATATCCAGGCAAGTCATCGAAAAGGCTACATTCCACGGGCTCGGGGATCGTCCGGTCAGGGAGTACATGAGCACGGAATTTTCGGTGGCCGATATAACCACTCCCCTGAGTAACATTCAACGCCTCATCGTGGGCAACAACCAGCGGTTTTTGCCCATAATGGAGGGAGGGGAGCTTGTGGGGGCCGTCACCCGGACGGACATCTTGAGGGCAATTCAGGAGGATTTGGCGAGACGACCCGATTCCCCGTTCCCCTTTGAGGTTCACAAGCTCTATGCCAGGAAGAAGATGATCACGAAGTTGATGGAGGAGAGGCTCCCGCCGACGGTGCAAAGCATTCTCCGAGAGTTCGGCAGGGTTGGGGACGAGTTGAACTGTCCCGTCTATGCTGTAGGGGGATTCGTTCGAGATCTTTTGCTGAGAAATCACAATTTAGACGTGGATATCGTCGTAGAGGGGGATGGTATCCGATTCGCAGAATATCTTGCCAAGGGCCATTCCTGTAAGATTAGGATTAACCGGCGGTTTGGGACGGCTGCTCTCCGATTTGCGGATAACCTGAAGGTTGATATAGCAACGGCTCGGTTGGAATACTATGATTTCCCCGCTGCCCTTCCCACGGTGGAACTCAGCTCCATCAAGAGGGACTTATATCGAAGGGATTTTACCATCAATACCCTGGCCATCAAATTGAATTTGGAGCAGTTTGGCGAACTGGTCGATTTCTTCGGCGCCCAAAGGGATATTAAGGAGAAGGTAATCCGGGTACTCCATAACCTGAGTTTCGTCGAAGACCCAACGAGGGTTTTGCGGGCCATTCGCTTCGAGCAGCGGTTTGGCTTCCAACTGGACAAACAAACCCAGAATTTGATCAAGAATGCCGTGAAGATGGAATTTCTGGATCGCCTTTCGGGGCGAAGGATCTTGACCGAGATGGTGCTCATCTTCAACGAAGAGGATCCAATCCCCATTCTTCGAAGGATGAGGGATCTCGACCTGCTCAAGTCCATCCACACTAAAATCCCCTGGGAGAAGGAGAGCGAGAGCCTTTTGGAAACCATGAAGAATGTCATGTCGTGGTACGACTTGCTCTTCTTGGAAGGAGAGTGCGAAAAGTGGCTGGTCTATTTTTATGGGCTGATGGATTCCCTGGCGGAGCAAGAGGTCTTGGATGTCTGCCAACGGCTTTCGCTCTCCGAGAAAAACAGGGAGAAGGTCAGAAGCGGAAGAAGAGAAGTCGAGGAGACCCTGAGGGAGATTGCCAGAAGATCGGATTCCAAGAGAAGGATTCGAAGAAGCGAAATTTATGAGCTTTTGGAGCCCCTTTCCACTGAGGTGAAGCTCTTCATGATGGCCAAGACCACCAAGAAAGAGACGAAACAGTTGATCTCCCTTTTCTTTACAACGCTTCGGGATCTGAAACCCTTACTGAAGGGGAGGGATTTGATTCGATTGGGTGTTCGTCCAGGGCCCATCATGAAGGAGATATTGGCCGCTCTCCTGAGGGCCCGTCTCGATCTACGCATCAAAACGCGGGACGATGAGGTCGATTACGTGAAGAGGACCTACATAAATCAAGGGGGAACGGCTTAATCCGAGGCCATTTCCCCGAGGAAGGCCATATGGCCTCAATATTTCAAAAAATATCCATCTATCTCATTCCGACTTTGCTGGCCATCATCCTCCATGAGGTCTCCCATGGATGGGTCGCCGATAGGCTGGGTGATTCGACCGCGCGATACTCGGGTCGATTGACCCTAAACCCCGTGGCCCATATCGATCTGTTCGGTACGATCATCTTGCCGCTCGTCCTGCTCATTACCCCAGGGAATTTTATATTCGGCTACGCCAAACCCGTTCCCATCAATCCTTATAACCTGAGGAATCCGAGGAGGGATATCATTTGGGTATCCCTCGCGGGCATATTGACCAATTTGGCCTTGGCAGCAGTTTCCGCCATGCTCTTTCGGTTTGTGGCCTCCGCCTCCCCGGGTTCATGGAGCCTCATCGCAATCCCCCTCGCGATGATGTTAAGGGTTAGCGTCATGATCAATATTATCTTAGCCATCTTTAACGCCATTCCCATTCCCCCCCTTGACGGAAGTCGGGTTTTAGCCCATCTTCTTCCCCCGGAACAGGCGGCGGTATTTTCGAAATTGGAACCTTATGGATTTATCATCATATTATTACTTTTCTTTACAGGGGTGATCGATTTTATCTGGCCCATTATCCGGTTCTTTATGGCCCTCTTTTTGGGTTCTTATATATGATGATATAGGGGGAATACATCGGGATATTCAATGGGTATTGCAGATCCATACACCGTAAAATTAGAAGTTTTCGAGGGTCCCTTGGACCTCCTCTTGCACCTCATTAGACGGAACCAGGTAGACATATACGATATTCCCATCGCCACGATTACGGATCAATATCTGGATTATCTCAATATGATGAGGAGCCTCAACTTGGATGTTGCCGGCGAATTCCTTTTGATGGCGGCGACTTTGCTGCAAATAAAATCGAAGACGTTGCTGCCGTTACCGCCCGAAGAGGAGGCAGAGGAAGGGGAAGACCCGAGGGCAGAGCTGGTGAACAGACTATTGGAATATCAGAAATACAAGGAAATGGCTGCTCGACTCCATGAGAGGGATATGTTGGATAGGGATATCTTCGTGCAGGGAAATCAAGCGGAGGGATCTGAAGATAGGGGACTTGTTGAGGTCGGGGTTTTCGAACTGATCGAGGCCCTCAAGGATGTTTTGAATCGAGCCTCCATTGAAGCCGCTTATGATATCACTCTCGATCGGATAACGATAGAGGAGCGGATCGCCCAAATTCTGGAGGCGGTCAATTTGGAAAGGAGTGGGCTTCTCTTCTCGGCGCTCTTTTCCGGGGTATCGTCCAAGGAGGATATTATCGTCACCTTCCTCGCTCTTTTGGAATTGATCAAAATGAGGATGATCAAGGTTTATCAAAGGGCTCCGTTCGGACCGATAGAGATTTTCGCCCTATCGGGAGGGTAGAGGAAATCCATGAAAAGGATTGTTATCATCGTTGGTTTATTGATTGTGGCCGTGATAATGTCCCTTTCGGCTACGGAATTATCCCAGGTGAAGGAATTGATGGTAGTAGGGTCCGGGAAAATGGTAGCGGGGGATGTCGGAAGGGCCCGTCAAGATGCAATTCTGAACGCGCTCAAGGAGGCGGTGCGGATTTCTCTCCTGGAGTTTATTCCATCACCCATGCTTGAAGAGAATACCTTCGCCCTAGACATGGAGATCTTCAGCCGGGTAACCCAATACGTGCAAACCTTCAAGATCCTCTCTGAGACAGGGAGGGCTGATGGGCATGAGGTGTTGTTGCAAGCTCAAGTCGACCTCCATAAATTGAAGGAATCGCTGTCGGCTATAGGCTTATTGGGGGAGAAGGTTGCCCAGGAGGAAATTGTCCACATCCGAATGATCCTCGCCGATATCTCTCGGTATCCTTGGTACAGGGAATTTGAGGATTTCCTCAAGGAAGACCTTGACTTCATCAGGGGGGTTCAGCTTCGGTCCGTGATGACAGGAGAGTTCACCATGGACATCGAATTAATCGGCGATATCCAATCCCTTCTCGATGTCTTGACGACAAAGGAGTTTGAGGGATTCATCCTGGAGATCCATCAAGCTCTTGAGGATCAGGTTGTGGTTCGTTTTATACCAAGGGAAAAATCAGGGTCTTAAAAGCCCCTGGCTTTTCTTTATTTAGATTGACGTCATTGTAAAGAGTTGAAATGAGACGGCAAAGAAAAAAGATTCAGATGCAAGGCGCGCAAGTCCTGAGGAATGAGGCATACATAGAAGTACGCTGCAGTGACGAAGGATGAAGCGCAACGCAGCCCTTCGGCTTTGCTCAGGGCCGTGAGCATGTCGAACGGCAGATGGATTTTTTACGAAGCCGTAAAGAGTTAATGTGAGAAAAGGAGTATTTCATGAGAAAGCATCCCGTATTATTAGGACTCATTATCGTCGGAGTTATTTTAGGCATCTTCCTCCTATCGATCTTTTTCTTAGCCCGGTTCGGAGAGGAAAAGGCCTTCACCTTTGGGGATAAGATCGCCGTGGTGGATATCAAGGGGGTGATCACCAGTTCGCGAGGCATCGTTGAACAGATCGAAAGATTAAAAGAAAACAACGATGTCAAGGCCATCATTTTGAGGATCAATTCCCCGGGAGGCGGCGTCGGGCCTTCGCAGGAGATCTATCGGGAAGTCTTGAGGGCCAAGGAGAAGAAGAAAATCATCGCCTCGATGGAATCCGTGGCCGCATCGGGTGGGTATTATGTTGCCTGTGCCTCGGACGTCATCGTGGCCAATCCGGGAACTATTACGGGGAGCATCGGGGTGGTAATGGAGTTCTCAAATGTAGAGGACTTATTGAAGAAAATAGGATTACGGAGCTACGTGATCAAGAGCGGTAAACATAAGGATATCGGATCCCCCTTAAGGAAGATGACCTCCGAGGAGAAGGCAATCCTTCAGGGCGTTATCGATAGTGTCCACAATCAGTTCGTTCGGGCCGTCGCGGAGGGCAGGGATATGGAGGAAAGGAAGGTTAGGCAGATCGCTGATGGCCGAATTTTTTCAGGGGAACAGGCCAAGGAATTGGGATTAGTTGACCGACTTGGAAGCCTTCAAGACGCCATCGAAATAGCGGCTGAAATGATCGGGATCGAAGGGAAACCCGTGGTGATTTACCCGAAGAGGAAATTATCCTTTTACGAATTGCTCTTCAAAAAATCCCTCCGCCTCCTTATGGATGAGGTTTGGCAAAGGGAGTATCGACTCAGTTACTTGATGTACTCCTGGTGAACCTTCTTTATGTCCTCCCAGGCTTCTCTTTTCTTGTGGGGATTTCTCAAGAGAAAGGCCGGATGATAGGTGGGCATCACCTTGATTCCGCGGCACAAAAAAACCCGCCCTCTCAGTTGGGAGATCTTTTCGTCGGTCTTAAGCAGGGTTTGGGCCGCAAAGGCCCCCAGGGCGCAGATGATTTTGGGCTGGATGACCTCTAGCTGTTTATTGAGGAAAGGCTCACAGGTAGCGATTTCGTGCTGCTGAGGGTTTCGATTATGGGGAGGCCGACATTTAATAATATTGCTAATATAGACCTCTTCCCTCCTGAGGCCAATGGCATTTATGATTCGAGTTAAGAGTTGGCCAGCCTTGCCGACGAAAGGCCTTCCCTGTCGGTCCTCATCCTCTCCTGGACCTTCCCCAATGAATACCAATTGGGCCTTCTCGCTTCCCTCACCGAAGACGATATGTCGGCGCGTTAGATGGAGTTTACACCGTTTGCACTCCCCCAGCTCCATCCTCACCTCGGTTAAGGTGGGCCGAAGATGAGGGGTCTTTCTGGCGGATCCCGGGAGGAATTCCGCGCCCAGGCTTTCTTGATAGGCTACGTAACCCTTTAAATCTTCTATGAGTTCGATGAATTGGCCCTTTAAAAGGGATTTTTTTGCGTCATCCATGGAATTCTTCATGGGGTCGATATCGCTCCATAGCATGTTACCGTCTTGGATTCCCTCCTGTCAACTTCCATGGTCGAGATCTCTGGGAAAGGAGCTTTTCGCTGCTCAAAATATTTTTTCGACCATTCTAAAGTTCACTTCACTGCAAAGAGCGCTGAGGCGCTACTTCGTTACCAAAACTCGCCCTGCGGGCTCAGACATTGGGTTTGCGGCCGTTTCGCTTCACCAAGAATGATCATTTCGTAAAAAGTCGGGATCAGACGGCAAAGAAAAAAGATCCAGATGCAAGGCG
>CBDUXJ010000080.1:0-9104 GCA_965371165.1 uncultured Syntrophobacterales bacterium
ATGATTCCCATGGGTTCTCTTGAGAGACACGGAGCTCATTGTCCCCTGGGGACCGATTCAATGACCACCATGGGCGTTGTTCGTATTGCTGCCCAACTGGCGGAGACTCCTCACACTCCAATTATTCCCGTTGGATATTCGCCGCACCATATGGGAGAAGTGGGCCAGGGGAATGGCACGTTGACTTTTTCAGGGATAACCTATCGAGCTGTTGTTTATGATCTGGCCATGAGCATGATCTATCATGGCTTCAACAAGATCGTTTTCGTCACCCATCATGGGAGCAATTCAAAGGTCATCGATGACGTCCTTCGCCGAATCCGATATGAGACTGAATGTTTTGTCTGCTGGTATAAGACACCCACGGAAAGGACCTATTCTCTTTTAGGAGATATCATTGATGGGCCACCCGAGGAAACTCCCGGGTGGCATGCGGGGGAGATCGAAACGAGCACGGTCATGGCGTGGGATGAATCCCTCATAGATATGGATAAGGCGGTTCAGGACAAGACCCATTCTCCCCGCTGGATGGGAGATAAATTTAGCAAACATGATGGTTCCGGATTTGTTACCTTCTCAGGGGCTGAAAATATATGGGTCCCTATGGAACACCATGAATATTCTGATACATCGACCATTGGAAACCCTTTTCGGGGAACCAAAGACAAGGGGGAGAAATATTTTCAGATTTCTGGTGAGGCCCTCGCTGCCTTTCTCGAGGAAGCGAAAAAGTTCAAGATCAAGGTTCCTGATGAAGCCAGACTATTCAAGGATCGGGCTTAGCGGGAACTGCGCTGCCCAAAGCTGTGACCTCAAGATAAGAGGTATCCGTCGGCAGAAAAAGTTGAAGGGATCTATTTGAAACTTGCCTTCGTACGACCTACTCGAGAGTGATTGATGAAAAGGGAGATCGCTATTCTTGGAACCCTGGATACCAAGGGAGAAGAGGTGGCCTATATGAAGGGGCTCGTCGAGGCCCGGGGTCACTCCGCCATCCTTATCGATGTGGGGCCCCTCGGTCCCCCGATGGTTAAGCCGGATATTGCCAACGAAGAGGTTGCCCGACTTGCAGGGTGTGAGCTTTCCTATTTCCTCCAAACCGGCGAGAGGGATCGGATAATGGAAGCAATGGGTGAGGGAGCGGGAAGATTACTCCTGAACCTATTGAGGGAAGGAAGACTGGATGGGGTCATGGGGTTGGGGGGAAATCAGGGGTCGGCTATAGCCTCCATGGCCATGAAGGTCCTTCCCCTCGGATTTCCCAAGTTTCTCGTCTCTACCGTAGCCTCGGGAAACATACGGCCCTACGTGGGGCATAAGGATATCGGGGTGATGTTCTCAGTGAGTGATCTCCTTGGGGGACCCAATCCAGTAACCAGATCTATCCTTGCTAATGCCCTGTCGGCTCTCCTGGGAATGGTTGAACATGGGGAAAGGATATCCCCTGAGCGGGGTGAGCGGACAATAGCAATCACTGCCTTGGGAAACACCCAACCAGCCGTTAGCCGGGCAATGGAACTCCTTCGAGAAAAGGAGTTTCATATCATCGCATTTCATGCTTCAGGAGCGGGCGGTTCGGCCATGGAGGAGCTCATAGAGACGGGTGTTATCAATGGTGTGCTCGATTTAACTCCCCATGAGCTTACTGAAGAAGTGGTAGGGGCAGGTGCTTATATCCCCGTTCGGCCCGGGAGACTCAGGGCCGCCGGACGATTGAGCATCCCCCAGGTGGTATCGACAGGAGCAATGGAGTATCTATGCTTTGGGCCCAGAGAATCTATTCCCCTTAGATTGAGGAGAAGAAAGACTTATATGCACAACCCTTACAACGCTAATGTGAAGGTATCCCGTAGGGAGATGGCTGAGGTGGGAAAGGTTATGGCTGAAAGGCTGAACGAAGCCAGAGGTCCTACAGCGGTTTTAGTCCCCCTGAGAGGCTGGTCCGTCTATGGAGGGGAAGGAGGCCCCTTACACGACCATCGAGGGAATAGGATCCTAATTGAGGCTCTGAAGGGGCGTCTCAAAACGGACGTCCGGTATGAAGAGATCGATGTCCATATCAACGACCATCATTTTGCCGATGCGTGTGTTAGTGTGTTGCTGGAGTTTATGGAAGGAGTGGGTGGATGAAGGATAGAGAAGGTGAAAAAATTGCTTCCTTAAGAAAGGAGCTTGCAGAGATTTCGAAGAGGGCATTTAACCGGGGCCTCGTGGGCGGTGCGGGGGGGAATATCAGTGTTAGGATTCCCGATACCGATAAAGTCCTCATCACACCAAGCGGTGTCTCCCTGGGGGATGTTGAGCCGGAGGTTAACATCCTGGTCAACCTTGAGGGCTCAATTCTTGATTCTTCTTTGGGACTAAAACCGTCGAAGGAGTCATCCTTCCATCTTGCCGTTTACCGGCTTCGTCCCGATGTAATAGCGATTGCCCACCTTCACCCTCCCTATGCGACCGCCTATTCGAATAAGGGAAGATCCCTCCCCCTCGTAACGGTTTCCAGCCGCGTCGTCCTGAAAGAGGTGCCCTGGATAGAATGTGCACTTCCGGGTTCGAGGGAGCTTTATGATTTTGTCTGTGAGGGGATAAAGAAGCATTCAGGAGTGAGGGCCATGCTCATGAAGGAACATGGGGTCCTTGCCCTTGGGCCGGACCTGAAGACTGCCTTTTGTCTTGCGGATCTAGTCGAGGATACCGCGAAGATCGCCTACATAGCTTCGCATATCTCCTGAGATATGGGTCATTCTTATAGAGGAGGTGCTCCATGGATATTCCAAAAAAAATGAAGGCTGCCGTTCTTTACGGCCTTAACGATGTAAGGGTCGAAGAACGTGATGTTCCATCCCCGGACCCTGACGAGGTTCTGGTGAAGGTGAATGCCTGCGGGATCTGCGGAACGGATAACAAAATAATAACCCACGGGATGCCGAATCAGCCCCCTTTCGGAGAGTTCATAATCGGCCATGAATATGCGGGAACGGTGGTGGCGAGGGGTGACACGGTTGATGAGTTCCAGGTTGACGATAGGGTGGCGGTTGAGATACATAAGGGGTGCGGTCGATGTCGAAACTGCATCCTGGGCCAATACACCACTTGCCTCAACTACGGGAACCTTCGGAAAGGACATCGGGCCAACGGCTTTACCGCAAACGGGGGGTTTGCCGAATACGCGGTAAATCACGTGAATACCCTCTACAAACTCCCTGATAACATCTCTTTCGACGAGTCAACCACAATAACAACCGCCGGAACATGCATTTACGGAATTGATATGGCGGGGGGTTATATCCCGGGGGATACGGTGGCGGTGGTGGGACCTGGACCCATCGGGCTTATGAGCGTTCAGCTGTGCAAGGCCCTCGGGGCGGGAAAGGTGATTCTGACCGGCACGAGGGATGAGAGGCTTGAGTTGGGCAAGAAGCTTGGTGCTGATCATGTGGTCAATACTCGAAGGGAGAAACCGGTTGAAAAGATCCTGGAACTTACGGACAAACTAGGGGCGGATCTGGTGCTTGAGGCTGCAGGTGGTGATACTTCGCTCCAGGAGGCGTTGGAGATAACCCGTAAGGGGGGCAAGATTACGATACTCGCCTTCTATAAGGGGCCCATCACAGCGGATATCTCAATAGCGGTTCGCAATGGGATCAACCTCTACACCGTCCGTGGTGAGGGGAATATGAGCGTGGGCCGGGCCCTTTCACTGATGGCCCAAGGGAAGATAAGTGGCAAACCACTCATCACCCATACATTCCCCCTGGAGGAGATCAATGAGGCCGTCAAAACGTTCGTTGGAAGGATAGGAGGTGCCATGAAGGTCGTGGTTCATCCATGATCCCCTTGAAACTCCCGATCTTATGTGATGAGATAGGATCGGTGGACTTTCAAAGTATCAAAAAGGAAAAGGGAGCAACAAGGCGGGATGGCTACACATGATTTTTTCGTTGTAAGAAAAAATGAAAGAAAGGAGGTGTGATAATAAGGTATGGAAAATTTCTCGATCTATCGCTACATGAGGCCGGGGATCGTTCATTTTAAAGCTTTTCCGGAGGTGACGTGGGGAGCGGGACCTATTGTGGAGACCTTGAAAAAGATTGTGGAGGATGATTTTTGGACTGTGGTCGAAGTGGGGTGGATGCGCGATGTCAAGGTGAGGCACGAGGCTCGTAAACTCCTTGAGGTCTCCCACGTTGAGGTATGCTACGCCACACAGCCCATGTTTCTCAGCAACAAGCTCAGCTTGAATGCCTTCGATCCCGCTGAGAGAAAGAAGGCGATGAACGCAGCTCGGAATTGTATCGATGAAGCCTACGATCTCGGGGCCTCGTGGGTGAGGGTGCTCTCGGGGAAGGACCCAGGGGATGAGAAGAGGGAGGAGGCCAAGAGGATCCTCGTTGATTCAATCAAGGAGATATGTGAATATTCAAAGGAGGAGGGGGAAATCGGGATCACCTTAAAGATATTCGACCGGGACATTGATAAATGTGCCCTTATCGGTCACTTCAAGGATGCAGCCGATGTGGCGGAGGAAGTTTGCAAGGAGTTCAAGAACTTCGGGCTTCTTGCGGATCTGTCTCACTTCCCTCTCTTGAAAGAGAAGCCAGAGGATGCCATCCCGCTTGTGAAGGAGTATCCGCTCCATTTTCACCTGGGCAACTGCGTTATGCGAGATCGAAGGCACCCGGCATACGGTGATCTTCAGCCACGGTTCGGGATCCCCGGTGGGGAGATCGATACTCCCCAGGTGCGTGACTACTTCAGGCTCCTCTTGGATTTAAAACTCCTCAACCCTGAAAACAGGCCGGTGGTAAGTGTCGAGGTGAGACCCCTTCTGGCTGAGGAGTACTCAGAGGCCATTATCGCAAATGCCAAAAGGGTCGTGAAGGAAGCCTGGGCAACCATAGAAAGTTTTGGGGCTTAGGGCTATTTAAATGTACTCCATCACAAGGAGCTTGTGATAATGGAAAAAGAGGTCATTCTTACGGACAAAGCTGGTCGGGCAGCAGGCCCATTCGTGCAAGCGATAAAGGTGGGAAATTTCCTGTATCTGTCCGGATGTCGGGGTATAGATCCCAAGACAAACCAGGTGTCAGAGGGTGGTATTCGTGCTGAAGCTAAGCAGGTATTGGAGAATATTAAAGGTGTTGTCGAAGCGGCCGGGGGTTCGATGGAGAATGTCATTGCGACTACGGTCTATGTGAGGGATATGTACAGATACAGACCGGTGATAAACGAACTGTATGAAGAGTATTTCGGTGAAGCAATGCCAACCCGGACCATTGTGGAAATATCTCGCCTCAATGAAGATAGTAATGTCGAGATAACGGCAACTGCGTGGATTCCCTAGGACTTGAACCACATTCAGGGATGCCTAATGATTTCAGTGAAAGTTTCGAGTCAAGGAGCAAAAGCGGAAAGGGAGGCTCTAGACACAAATCTTATAACATGAACGCCACGTTTTCTGCGAGGGGCGTTCATATTACATATAAATTCATACAAAAAAAGGAAGGAGGTAGTTAACATGATAGGTAAAAAATTTGGTTATGGGATGTTTGTCTTTCTTATCACCTTGAGCCTTAGTTTGGCGGCATTTGGCGGGGAAAAGTATCCCTCAAAGCCGGTGCAGTTTTTGATCCCCTTTGGAGCGGGGGGATCTGCTGATGTCATGGGGAGAACGTTGGTCCAGGCCACCGAGAAGCACCTCGGCCAGTCATTCGTCCCCATCAACCGGCCTGGAGCTGGTGGAGGGATCATGTATACCGCCTTGAAGAACTCCAAACCAGATGGTTACACCGCGGGTTGGAATTCCACCTCCATTCTGACGTCCACGAATATCGGCAACGTACCTTTCATGTACGATGCTTTCGATCACGTGTGCAGGATCGGATTTACGGCTATGCCGCTTGCTGTCCGGTCGGATGCCCCATGGAAAACGTTTGGGGAATTCGTGGATTATGTGAAGAAGAACCCCGGGAAGATCAAGATCGGGAATGCGGGTACGGGAAGTGCCACCCATCTCACAGCAGTACTCATTGAGCAACAGTTAGGCCTGAAGGTCATCCACGTTCCATTGGGAGCTAAGCGTCGGATTCCAAGCCTGCTCGGGGGTGAAGTTGAGGTGATCTGCGTCCCCCTACCTGAAGCCGCCCCTCAAGTAATGGCTGGAAAAGCCCGGTTGCTTGTCATGCCTACTGAGAAACGTGATCCTGTTTTCCCGGATATTCCTACGTTAAAAGAGCTTGGGTACCCTATCGTCATGGAACTCTTCAGGGGTATAAGTGTACCAAAGGGAACGCCCAAAAGCATCATTAGAAAGCTCGAAAAGACCTTTAAGAAGGGCTCCCAGGAACCCAGCTTTGTAAAAATTGCCAAACAGAAAGGGTTCAATATAAGCTTTATGGGAAGAAAGAAATTTGAGAAGTACCTGAAAGAGCAGAATGAACTGATCGCCAGGGCGTATAAGATTAGCGGCCTGGTCAAGTAAATTCAAGAATGGGGGGATACAGCATCGGGATAGAATGCTATCCCCCCCCCATTCCCTTGGCACGTTATGAGAAGGGCAAACATCTTCATCTCGATTATATTGATCGTTTTTGCCGGTTATTATGCTTATCTCATTACGAGGCTCCCCACGAGGAAGCTCCCCCATACCCTTGGGGGAGATTTCATGCCCTGGGTCTTAACGGTTTGCTTGCTGCTGCTATCTAGCTTGCTTCTTCTGAAGAGCACCCTCCATAAAAGCGGAGAGGAGAGGAGTATTAGAGTATCGTGGAAGGAGGTCGCCGGGATCCTCGCCCTTTTGGCTATCATGGTTGCCTATATCGGGGCCACAATCTATTTCGGTTATATTCTTGTCACCCCATTCTTCATAGGGGGCATGATGTTGATCTCCGGTTCGAGAAGACCGATGGAGATCATCATTTTTTCTATCGGGATCAGCCTAGCGGTTTACGTTTTCTTTTATCGATTCTTCCACGTCCCGCTCCCTATCGGGAGAATTTATTAAAATGATGATCCTATGAGTGATGTAGCCCTTGTAGCGTTGGCCGATGTTTTCCGGCTGCCGAACCTTATGGCCAGCATGATGGGGGTTTTCTTCGGGCTTTTCATCGGCGCCTCTCCCGGGCTCACCATATCTCTGGGGATGGTCCTTCTTCTTCCACTCACCTTTAGCATTCCTCCGGTGACATCCTTCTGTCTGCTCTTGGGGCTCTATGCTGCGGGGATGACCGGAGGGTCCATATCCGCAATCCTTCTGAACATCCCAGGAACACCTTCGGCCTCGGCTACCGCTATCGATGGTCACGAAATGGCGAAGAAGGGAAGGGCGGGGCAGGCCATCGGGACTGCCGTGATTGCGTCATTTTTCGGAGGTATGTTCAGCTTGGTGTGTCTGGTGTTAATCGCTCCGACCATTGCTAAGTTTGCCCTCCGATTTGGAGCCCCCGAGCTTTTTGCTCTGGTGCTTCTGGGTTTAACCCTCATATGTAGCTTTGGGCAGAGGTCCATCATTAAGGGTCTGATCTCTGGGGTCATTGGGCTTATCTTCATGACAGTCGGGCTTGATTCAATGATGGGAACACCCCGTTTCACCTTCGGTTATGTCGAGCTCCAGGCCGGGGTCTCTTTTCTGCCGGCATTAATCGGACTCTTTGCCATTCCGCAGATTTTGGAGGGGATTATCGTTGGGGTCCAGGTGATTCCAAAATACGAGGCGAAGATCTCAGGGCTTCTCCCGAGGTTCAAAGATATAACACGGCTCTTTAAGACCATGGTATTAGGGGCCTCGGTTGGAACGGGAATAGGTGCGATTCCCGGCGCGGGAGGACCGATAGCCGTCTTTCTCAGTTACGATTATGCCAAGAGAATTTCGAAAAACCGGGAGCTATTCGGAACCGGGCTGCCCGAGGGAGTGGCGGCCCCAGAATCGGCCAATAACGGTGTGGCGGGTGGGGCGATGATACCGATGCTTACCCTGGGAATCCCGGGTGATCCCATCACCGCCATACTGCTGGGCGCTTTGATGATTCAGGGGCTAACCCCTGGCCCCTTGCTGTTTCAGAACAATGCCCAGTTTGTCTACAGCGTTTTCTGGGCTTTTCTTGTCGCAAATGTGATGACCCTTTTCCTCACCCTTTCCACGATAAAGGTTTGGGTTAGGCTTCTCCAGGTGCCCAAAAGGATTCTCCTGCCGGTAATCGCCATGCTCTGCATCGTCGGTTCCTATGCCCTGCATAATACCTTTTTTGATTCAGGAATCATGCTTTTCTTCGGATTATTGGGGTATTTCATGAGGAAGTTTGAATTTCCTGTTGTCCCCATGCTTTTGGCCATCATCCTGGGTCCTGCCCTTGAAGAGCACCTGAGAATATCGCTCATCATTTCTCAGGGCGATCCTTCTATATTTATAAAACACCCTATTAGCCTCATTTTCATCCTAATATCCCTCATATCCTTCGGCGGTCCATTATTAAAGCGCATTAGAGGCAGCGAGGAAGAATAGAATGCCGCACCGTGGGCGGACAAACGACCAACACTCAGGCAGTGAAACGTCTCGGATCGTCATCCAACATACTTTATGCCAAGGATGCGGCGTGCTTCGGCAGGGGGGACTACCTGGCGCCCGAGACGTTGGGCCAAGTCTACAGCCATTTCCACTATCTGAGCATTACTTGAAGCCAGTACCCCCTTCTTGAAATAGATGTTGTCCTCGAAACCCACCCGGACATTTCCTCCCAAGAGCATGGCCATGGTAATCATGGGGAGTTGGGCTTTTCCGACTCCGAGAACACTCCACAGCGCATCGGGGGGCAGTCTATTCTTCATGAATAGGAGGTTTTCGGCTGACGCCTCAATCCCCCATTTAATTCCCATACAGAGCTGAAAATGGGGTGGGTCATCAATCAGTCCCTTTTGAATAAGATCACCTGCTTGATAGATATGGCCCACATCAAAGACTTCTAATTCCGGTTTTACCCCATTTTCTCGCATACATTTTGCCGCAGCCTCAGCCCACTCCGGTGGGTTGATAAAGACCCGGTCCCGCAAATTAATGGAGCCCAAATCAAGGGAACACATGTCGGGTTTCAGATACACCGGTTGAAGAC
>CBDUXJ010000081.1:0-9061 GCA_965371165.1 uncultured Syntrophobacterales bacterium
ATGTTCCAGCCCGGCCCCAGTGCCCGATTCACGTTGGCCATGACCAGAGGGAGCCTTCCTCCCGCGGCCCAATGAAGCATTTCGTGCATGAGGGCAAGGCCCTGGGAAGAGGTCGCCGTGAAAGACCTCGATCCAGTTATCGAAGAGGCGATGATGCTGGCCATGGCCGAGTGTTCCGACTCAACCTTGATGAATTTAGCCTCCATTTCCCCCTCGGCACAAAATCGGGACAGTTCCTCTACGATCGTCGTTTGGGGGGTTATGGGGTAAGCTGAAATGACTTCCACCCGGGAAAGCATCGCCCCATAAGCTACCGCCTTATTACCGCTCATGACCCGTTTCATCTGGCCTCCTTTTCCACGGATAGGGCATTACGGGGGCATTCGGCAATACAGATACCACATCCCTTACAGTAGTCGTAATTGATCCGGTACTTCACCTCCCCACCGTCCATGATAACCGAAAGATCGGGGCAGAAGATATAGCAATTCTCACATTCGTTACACAGACCACAACTAAAACAACGCTCGGCTTCCCTCAAGGCCCCTTGTTCCGTCAAATCCATGCTGATCTCCCTGAAGTCTCTCACCCTTTCGGGAACCGCTAATTTGGCCCTCTCGTTTCTCTCCCCATGCTCGAAATAGATGGCGTTGAGCTCCTCAAAGGCCACCACATGGTGACTTCGCCTTCGGGCTACTTCGCTGAGGTATTTGCCGATGGAGAGGGTTCCGTTTTCCCCTACCCTAATCCCTTGAAGGAGGCTATTCACATCCCTCTTGTTGATTAAACAATCGATGGAGATAGCGGCACGCTTTCCAAAACCAATGGCATGGGCCACGGTCCGATGGATATGGGCCATATCCCCTCCGGCAAAGACGCCCTCCCTGCTCGTCCGAGCGCCGTTATCCGTGGAAACCATTTTGCCCTCGACTCGGATATCCTCCGGAAGAAACCTCAGATCTGGTTCCTCGCCGATGGCTACGATGACAGTATCCACCTCCATGGTGAAATTGGAATGGGGAATGGGAACTGGGCTTCTCCTCCCCGTCTCATCTTCGCCTCCCAACTCCATATTGATGCATCCCAATTGGGCTACCCGTCCCTTGCGCCCTATGATCTCGGTCGGTCCAGTGAGGTACCGTATTTCTATCCCTTC
Source organism: uncultured Syntrophobacterales bacterium (assembly GCA_965371165.1). Taxonomy (GTDB): domain Bacteria; phylum Desulfobacterota; class BSN033; order WVXP01. The sequence goes on from CBDUXJ010000081.1 coordinate 1,157, forward strand.
TTCCAAGGCCTCGGAAACCTCTTCATCGAAGGCCGGCATCTCATCTCTCGATCTCCGATAGAGGATAAGGGGAATCCCCCCCAACCGCAGCACCGCTCTCGCCGCATCCACGGCCGTGTTTCCCCCCCCAAGCACCGCCACTCGCCCCTCAATCCGGACCGCTTTTCCCAGATTGATATCCCTGAGGAGATCCAGGCCCGAGATAACCCCTTCTAAATCTTCTCCCGGGATATTCAGTTTTCGGCTGACGTGAGCCCCCGTTGCGAGAAAAATGGCCTCGTATTCCTCCAGGTCCTCGAAGGAGAGATCCCCTCCCAACCGTGCATTGGTCTTTATCTCCACCCCATATGCCTGGATACCCGCTATCTCTCTATCCAAGACGCCCCTCGGTAAGCGGTATGAGGGGATGCCCGCCCTGAGGATTCCCCCTGGCTGAGGTAGGGCCTCAAAGACGGTCGCTTGATATCCCATCCTGGCCAGATGATAGGCACAACTGAGCCCCGAAGGTCCTGACCCCACAATGGCTACCCTCTCTTCTTTTGTGGCCCTTACGGGAAGTTTTGGTTCCAAATCCAGGGCCCGATCCGCCACAAATCGTTCCAGGGCGTTGATTGCCATGGTCTCATCGTAATCCGCTCTATTACAATGAGACTCACAGGGGTAAAAACAAACCCGTCCACACACCCCCGGGAATGGGCTCTCCTCCCTGATGAGATTCCAGGCATCCTCGTATTTCCCCTCGCCCACCAATCTGATAAACCCCACGATATCGACTCCGGCTGGGCAGGCGGCGTTACAAGGCGGGGTTTTGTCCTCGTATTTTGGCCTGATATACCTCCACGTCCCAGTTCTGTTCCAGCTCATATCGCCAGAGGATATGGGGGATAAGGGCAAATCCGATTCCCCCTTGAAGATGATCTTGCCCGCCATGGTGCTCTCCATACTATGCAACGGTTAATTTCCTACAGTTTATCATAACTTTTCCCATTTTGCCCCTGTCCTTTTTCCCCATCGAATCCCGAATCGATAATCGACCCTTTTCCCAAAACCTTGATCAACGATACCTCGATGAATCCGGCAACGGCCAACATGGGCAGCACTAACAAGAGATATCCCATGAGCTCCCGCCCAAACAGGTGAAGTACGTTGGCGTATTTACTCAGGTAAAGCTCCTTTCCCAGGTCCATGCCAAGGGAAAGGCTAATCCAGGCCGCGGGAAGCTCGAAAAGGGAAACGGGGTTCAGGATAAGGAGGGAAAGCCTCAACTTCCCTACCTCCTTCAGGGAAATAATGGCGATGTGAATCCCGAGAAGAAAGGCAAACAGGGGGGGCAGGATGATGGAAAATCCCGATACCAGGTTACAGAAAAGGGAGAAGGAGTTGAGGGAAAAGATCAATGCCCAAAGCCTTAAAAAGGGCGCGCTGGAGTCAATATGTCGTTTAATCAGCCCCCATATCCAAAGGGGATACCAGAGCAGCAGCCTTATCTCCTTTTTGACCACAATGGGGGCGAAAAAGATCCCCAAGAAAAAGAGGGCCGCCGCCAGCAGAAAGAGGACCCCATCGATGAGTCTCCATATATCGCCGTAGATTAAAAAGATATCCATATCCGATTTCTTATACCAAAAAGACCCAATGGGCAAGAAATCCCGTGGATTGTATTTGATTCAATGGACTTTTTGCCAATGTCTCGCCCTCAACTCAATATTGACAGATGACACCGAGGGCTATATAAACACTGATCAAGTTGATCGACTTTGTAATCGATTTGATATGCGAAGAATGTGTGACCGGAGCGGAAAAGGGATGAAAAAAGCCTTTGGACTCCCCGTCTTATCGATCCTGATTCTCCTCACTGCTTGTGCTCACGCTCCTCCACCCCGGAGCGCTGAGGATCACCTTCTCCTTGGCGAATCTTTGGCACGAAGGGGAAAAATCGATGGAGCCATCGTTGAATTCGAAAAGGCGATAGAGATGCGCTCACAGTATGCCGCCGCCTTTACGAGTCTCGGGGCAGCTTACGGGCAAAGGGGGATGTTCGATCAATCGATATTGACCTCCAAGAAGGCCATCGAACTGGATCCCCGAAATGCCACTGCCTATTATAACCTCGGCAATGCCTATGGCAAAGGGGGAAACTACGAGGAAGCCTTCGCATCCTTTTTCAAGGCCGTTGAGCTGGATCCCGGCTATGCCGGGCCCCATTATGGGTTGGCCGTCAGCTACTACGCCACCGGCCACTACGAGCTGGCCGAGGAACATGCTGATAAAGCGGAGGCGCTGGGATTCAAGGTCCCCTGGCGGTTCAGGCGCGCTCTGAAAAAAGCTCTGCGAAAGTCGGGATAAGAGATTATTAGCGGGGCAACCGTAGGGTAAACCATGCTCGTCACCGAAATGATGGAAAAAGCAAGAAGTCTCTACCCAAAGAAGTATGGAGTCATCTGCGGGGATAACAAATTCACCTATTCTCAATTCGGCGAAAGGGTTGATCGACTCTCCAACGCCCTGCATAATCTCGGCTTGAAAAAAGGCGATACGGTGGCGATCCTCCATCGGAATTGCCATTACTATCTGGAAGCATATTTCGCTACCATGCAGGTGGGCATTGCTCTCTGCCCCCTCAACTACCGCCTTTCACCGAGGGAATTGGCCTTTATTCTCAATGACAACGATGCTAAGGCCTTGATAGCCGAAGGCCATTTCGCCGACAAGGTTACGAAAACCTTCCCCCAAGTCCCCCACCTCAAGGAGGTCATCTGGACCGGAAGGAAATCCACTGAAGGCCTTAAGGGGAAGGGGTACGAGGACCTCTGTGCCTCGGTTTCGCCATTTCCGCCCTCAGGCGTTTCCCTCAAGGAACAGGGGGTGATTCAGCTCTACTACACCAGCGGAACAACGGGCAGACAGAAGGGGGTGATGCTCTCCCACCGAAATGTATACACCCACGCCCTGAGCACCATCGCCGAACTCCACCTAACCGACGAAGATGTTTGGATCCACGCTGCTCCCATGTTCCATCTGGCGGATGCCTGGGCCACATGGGCTATCACATGGGTAGGGGCAACCCACACCTTTGTTAAGGAGTTCAACGCAAGGGATGTGTTGGAAACAATCCAAAGGGAGAGGGTCACCATAAGCAATATGATCCCGATGATGCTCAATATGCTCATTAATTACCCCGAGGTAAACAAATACGACCTTTCCAGCCTGAGGGTCATCCTCAGCGGTGGTGCCCCTATCGCTCCGGAGGTGGTTCGAAAAATTATGGAGACCTTCAAGTGCGATTACATCCAGACCTATGGCATGACTGAGACCAGCCCCTATTTGACCATGTCCATCTTGAAGGACCATCTCAAGCAACTCCCCGAGGATGAACAATTCAAATACAAGGCCGCAACGGGTCGAGCTGTTATGGGGATTAGCCTCGAGGTCGTCAACGAAAAAAGCAAAGAGGTGAAACACGACGGGAAAGAGGTTGGGGAGATCGTTGTCAAGGGAGACGCCGTCACCCGGGGGTACTGGGGCCTTCGCGAGGAGACCGAAAAGGCTATCAGGGATGGGTGGCTCTATACGGGAGATCTCGCTGTGATCGATGAGGAGGGATATGTCAATATCGTCGACCGAAAAAAAGACATGATCGTCACCGGCGGCGAGAACGTCTATTCCACCGAGGTGGAGAATGTCCTCTACATGCATCCAGCGATCTTGGAGGCGGCTGCGATCGGGGTGCCCGATGAAAAATGGGGCGAGGCCGTAAAGGCCGTTGTAGTTTTAAAAGAGGGCCACAAGGTCACCGGGGAGGAAATCATCACCTTCTGCAGGGAAAATATCGCCCACTATAAGGCCCCCAAATCGGTGGATTTCATCGATGAACTCCCCAAGACAGGCTCAGGCAAAATCTATAAGAAAGGCCTAAGGGATCAATATTGGGAAGACAAGGGCAAAAGGGTCTCCTGATAAAACGCTCCACCATAAGACTCGTATCCAACATATTCATTCAAGAAAGAGGCTTCCTTAAAACCCTCCGATTACACGAAACTTGCCGAGCTCACCATTAAACTTACCTGGGATAAGAGAGTTAAGAATTTCGCTCTGATGTGAGCTGAAAATTTACCACAGTTCAAAAACTGATGATCTGATCGGCCCACTCATCGTAATAGTCATGGCAGGATAAGAGGATGACCTGGTGTTTCTTCGATACTTCCTTCAGAAGATTTCGCGTATTTTCCCGACGCGATGCGTCAAAATGTACTAATGGATCATCCAGAATAAGAGGAATAGAATTTCCTCCCGTGACCTCATCTACTAGGGCCAAGCGTGCCGCCAGATAAAGCTGATCGCGGGCACCAGCAGAGAGCTCTTCGGTGTCCGGATTGATCCAATCACCCTTCTCCGGGCTAAACACCTGAAGCGAGAAATCTTCCCTCGAAAGACGGACTCGCTCATACTTTTTGTCCGTAATCTGGCCGAAATAGACACCAATCCTTTCATCTACCTCGCCGGAGATCCTTTGCAGGATGTTCTGCCGAGCTTCAACAAGGACTTCACCAATGATCTCATAGGCCCTCAGTTTCTTCCTCAGCCTTCCGGCTTTCCTTTCCAGAGACTCGATGCGTTCTTCCAGTTCAGCCACGTCTTCCTGGCCGAAACGGTCTCCCTGGAGAATGTGCTCAAGAGTCTGCTGCTCGACCTTCAAGTCGGACATTTTCTGTTCTAGCCTTTTAACCTCATCTTCTTGCTTGAGGACTTCTTCACCTGACGACTCGAACGCCTTGAGATCGTCCAGGGCTGTCTCTGCTATGAGCATCTGCCGAGCCAGATCTTTTTTCTCCTTTTCGAGCTGCTCTTTGCTGAACGATTTCAGGATGCCCTGGTTTTCACGGATATTTCCTTCGAGTTCCTGAACTTGTTTATGCAGTGCCTGGATCTCCCGCTCTCGATCTGCGAGTTCCTCTTCTGAAATGGCGAACTCCTTAATTTCTTCAAAAGCCGCGCTCAGCTCCTTCAGCCGGGTTTCTATCTGACCTACCTGTCCTGCCAGGGACTCCACGGTCTCCCTCCCCAGGGTGATCTTGAGTTCTGTCTCCTTAGCATCGAAATCTCGCTCTATCTTTTCCCGGCGAGCTTTTTTCGCCTCCATTTCTTCGACCGACTCGCATTTGTATTGTGCGAGCTGATTCTTTAAAAAGCTTTTCTTTTCCCCCAGTTCCTTCAGGGCGTCTTCTAATGCTCGGTCCCGGGTGGCTACCTGTACTTCGGCGATATCCTTAAGGTCGATGCGGATCTCCTTTTTAGCGGTGCCCTCCACCGTTTCTCCGGAAGCGCCTTCACCCTCCGAAAGGAGACCATCCTCGGTCTCTATAGTATAGGGTATCTTTGTTTTGAAGGTCACCTTCAGATGCATTGCCCGCTGGCCAATGGCCTTTTCCGGGGCCATAATCTCGTTTTCCGCTCGGCGCACGTCTCGAATTGATTTTTCGGGAATGGCGGGGAGATCCGCCAAAGATTTCTTCAAACTATCAATTGTGCTGATAACCTCGCGAACTTTGCCCAGCACGCTCTTTTTATCCTGCAATTCTTTTTGTAAAGCGTCTTTGTCTATCCGGATTTTAGCGGATTTCCTGTATCTCTCCAGATTGCCCTCGCTGGTCTTCAGATCTCCCTGTTTGGCATGAAGCTGCGTCGTAAGTTTCTCGATTGCTTGATCTGCCATTTGCACCTTCTCCAGATCTGCAACCGTTTTTTCAAGGGTCTTGTCCAGATTTTCAAACTTTTCCTTTGTCTTTATATACAGCTTTGATTTCTCTAGAGCCTGCTTCTTGAGTTCAAGGGACTTCGTCCCTTCGTCTAATTCGTTGGATACTCCGTGGATTCTCCCCCTCGCCTGGTGAAGCTTTAATACTATATTGGAAGTTTCGTCTCGCCTCTGTCCTAAACTACTTAATTCATCAATTACCTGTCGTATCTGCCCAGGGTTTGCAAACGCTGGCCGATCTAACCCCCTCTTAAGATCCAACTCTTTTTTTTCAAGCAACTTGAGAACTGGCTCTACCGCTGACTCCTCTTTGCCGACGACTTTCTCCTCAAGGAGGGTGCGCAGCTCTTTTTTCCCGGAACTGATAGCGTTAAGTTCGTCCTGAAAAACGCAAGCGCTGCTGGTGAAAACGTCCCTGGAAAAAAAACCGATGATCTCTGTAAGTTTGGCATTCACCTTGTTTTTGTCTTTCCAGGATTCCCCTGTCTTCTCGTTCCGAAGCGCCGTGGACCTGTTTTCAAAGTCCTTTTCGAGCACGTATGTTTCACCGTTCGCTTTTAATTCCATCGCGATGTAATAAAGGGTTTCCCTGTTCCACTCCTTGGCTTCTTCAAGGCGCTGGGCGGATGATTTGGGGTCTTCAAAGAGACCAAAGAGAATGGCGGAGAGAAGCGATGATTTTCCGGCCTCGTTGGGACCTTTAAAGAGCACGATGCCGTCATCGATATCGTTGGAAAAACTATCAATGTTGCGGAAACGCTTGATCTCAATCCGTGTTAATTTCATGCCATCAGGCCTCTCTCCCATTCAATAGAGCAAAACCCCTCTGGAGCGCCTCTTCCAGGACGGGTTTGTCGGCAGGATCGGCAGTCTCAAGTCTTTTTTGCATGAGGCGGAGAAACTGACCCATGATGGTGGACTCCGGGAATTCTGCAGCGGGAATACGCTCCAGCGGTGTAGACAAATCGGCCGCAGTCACCTCCAGATGGAAAAACGAATCTCCGATTACTTCAACCAGGTGTTCCTCGCTCACATCCCAGGTTATTGGCTTTAATCCATTTAATCTGGCCTGGAGAAGGGTATTGGGATCAGCATGCTTCTGTATTTCCTGAATGAGCTCTTCTTCTGTTTCAAAAACCTCGATGGTCAGATCAACGGTTTTCCACAAGTACTTTCCAACCCGCTTCTTCTCAACCCGCGTTGTGGATTCATCGATAGAAACAACAAGGACGAAACCCGAGTCCTCCCCTTCTTCAAAGCTGAGGGTCTCCGGCGCTCCGCAGTAAAAGGCCTTGACGTCACCCTGAGAAAAATCAGCGTACCGGTGCCAGTGCCCAAGGGCGACATAATTCATGCCAGAGGCAGCAATCTCTTTCCCTTCAATAGGGTAGTAATCGCCAGCGAATTTTCCCTCGATCGCTATCTCGCCGTGGGCCATGGCCACGTGGTACTTTGTTTCCTTGTTCTTCTCGAATCCTATCAGCGGGCTCTCGGTACCAGTGGGGCTCAGGTTGGCTCTACCATACACGGTCAGATCCAAATCCGAAAAGGTGATTGATGTAATTTCATCCGTAAAGATGTGGACATTTGGCATGTTCTGAAACTCCGAGCGCCGGTACACTGAAGAAGGGTCATAGCAATCATGGGTCCCCGGGAGGATGCACACTGGAATCGGTGCCAGCCGTTTGAGTTGGGCCACACCTTCATCTACCAGATTCCTCGATACGGCATTGGAGTCGAGCAGGTCACCGGCTATGAGAACGAGGTTAAGGGCCTCCGTCAGTGCCAGATCGACCGTTGTCTTTAGGGACTCTTTCACCGCCTGGCGAAGCTGTCTGCCCTTTTCCCCAAAGCCGATGAACTTAACGCCGAGCTGTTGGTCTGCGGTGTGAAGGATTTTGATCATAGCGTAGTCAATTTACGATGTGCTATAGTGCGTAATTGAGTTACTTTCTCAACGATGTTTTCGAGAACGGGTATCCGTAAAGATCCAAGCAGAAACCAGCAAACTGTAAATGACATATAAAATCTTTAAGCCGTTACGCCTTTATTGTATGCCGAACGTTCAGGACAACTTGCTGGTATGGAGCGACAGCGGAATACCAGTCAAGTTGATCCTATGGTTATGTGATTAGCTGTCATTGCCATTT
>CBDUXJ010000082.1:0-9056 GCA_965371165.1 uncultured Syntrophobacterales bacterium
ACAATCCCGATCCCATTCCCGATGAGGTGTTAGATGAGGTTTTAGAGGCGGTCAGGTGGTCCCCCTCGTGGGCAAATACCCAGTGCTGGGAAGTTATCGTCATCAGGGAGCCCGAGATCAAGGCGAAGGTAGCAGGGACCTTACCACCGGGGAACCCCGCCCTCTCCTCCGTGAGCAATGCGCCCGTCCTTCTGGTTTTCTGTGCAATTCGAAACCTATCGGGGTTCAAAAGGGGTGCGGCTATGACGGATAAGGGTGATTGGTTTATGTTCGATATCGGCGTAGCTATGGAGAACCTGTGCCTCGCGGCTCATTCCCTGGGATTGGGGACCGTTATCGTAGGGCTCTTCGACGCGAACAAGGTGGAAAGTCTCTTAGGAGTTCCGGAAAACATCTCTGTCCTTGCCATGACCCCCTTGGGTTACCCCCAAAAGGAGGTTTCCGCCCCCAGGAGAAAGGAACTCGCGGATTTCGTCCACTTTGAAACATACCGAAAATCCCAGGAAACATGATCTCCCCACAACTTCCTTCCGCAATCCGAAATCAGAACAGTCTTTATCTCATGGTTTTAAGTCCGCAATCCGAAATCTGAATTCCGAAATCTTATTATGCACCTTGTGCCTTTGGCCTCAAGCGCAGCACTCCTTCAGCCTAGCGCCCAATGCCGCGAAGCGCCGCGTTGCGCCTGATGCCTGCAAGTTCGGTCAAAACCGCCTTGACGAAGGTACAGATTTATGGGAGATTATGTAAGGATCCATCGATACTGTTCCGCGTTTTAGGGGGAAAGCCATGGCAAGAGTTGTTAAATTAGATGAACTAATTTTCAAAGCTATTCAGAATTTAAAAGAAAGTGAAAAAAAGGAAGTCATGAACTATATTGAATTCTTGAGAATTAAAGAGGATAACACTTTCATTGACTATGTTAATCGAAGAACTGAGGAGGCTATAGAGGCTAAGAAACGGGGTAAGAGGTTTATTTCTCTGGAAGAACTTCAGAAAGATTATGCGTAAAACATACCAACTGGAGCTCCACAGGAACCTCTCTCGATTTCTACTCATCGAATTCCTGGGTGCCCCCTATCACGCCACCATCCTGACCAAGCAACTGTGTGACCAATCCCTGAAGCAGATAGCTCAAGCCTTTTGACTTGGAAGTTGCGGGAGCATCGGGAAAGCCCGCAATGTGACTCAGCGACACCTCAAATTGGACAGAATACTACGCCGCCGTATCCAAAAGATAGGGGAGTGATCAGCACGACTTCTATTCAAAAAAACCCGACCCCTTCTAGCACTTCTAGCATGACACCTGCTCAGAACCTCCACTCTTTGAGAAACCTCTCGCATGTCTCAAAAACAAACCTCCCATCTGTAGTGGCCTTAACGCCGTCATCCCGGGAAAATATGGCGTTGGCTGGCTTCATTTCGGCCTCGAATCCGTACATGGCTGGTCCTCGTTTAGGGGTTATTTCTCGCATTATCCTCGCCATGTCCTCAGTGCGGCCAAGGAACCAGCCAGGAGATCCTATTCTCTCCCATTCTACACTCATAAGAACGTCACTTACGTCATGCTCTCGGGGAAACTCTATGGATACGGCTCTTAGGATTCCCTTAATTGACAGCTCTACGCATTCCTGGGAGCGTCTTATCGCCATGGGATAATCACCCTCTCGGAGGGCGTTCTCTGCTTCTCCCAGACACCTTCCTGCCCTCTTCACGTAGTCCTCTGCCATGTCATAACTATTCATAGAACCACTTTCTCTCCCCATTTAATCTCGGGCTTCAGGATCCAATACCACCGTCCCCCTTCCAATATGACCTTCTTTGCCCCTATCTCCTGGAGGCGTCTTTTGAGCTCATCCATCTCCCGGGAGAAGACCTTCCCCCGATCAATGAGGATTCTTGCATCAGTAGTCAGATCAAGGAGCAGAGGCGGGTGCTCCCGCAATTCTTCAAGGCTGAGGATTGCCGGCTCTATCTTGTGAGGCAGTCCGTGAGCCTTGGCCGTTGCATATTCGGCGGATTTCCTTATCTCCCATTCGATCTTCATGAAATCGTCAATCCTCTTTCCCATGGAAGCCTTAATCTCTCGAAGGACGATAAGGAGGTCGAGATCACTCCCCTTCTCAAAATCCCCCCGCCCAGCAGAGCCGAATACCACAGCAGAAGAGAGTTCTTCCTCATAGAAATCGAGTAAAGTATCCCGAATCTTTTCCAAAAGCCCTTCTAATGCCGCGATTCTTTCCACTGAATCACCTGCCTATTAAAATGAACTGATAAGAACTCGCTTTCTGATGGGGTGAGTATAGGGGGGAATGGGCTTGTGTGTCAAGGGGGTGGATGGCACAACATGTGGTGGTTGGGCGATAGGCTGTCGTTGGTAGGAGCGGGGGAACCACCAGTGGATAAGGGCTGACGAGCTGACGGCGCATGGGGCTGTGTCTTCGTCAAAGTTGGGCAAGGGTGACCCCTAGCCCTGCTCTCTCGGTTCAAGATCAGGATCTATAAGCATCCACGGGATATTAGGGCTTCCTGTAAAGGTAGCCCTCAGGGGGCGGGATTTGAGAATCACAGTAATCTAACAAACCCGGAGGGCAGAGTTCCAAGGGCTCCGCCCGTGGGTATCTACTCGATGCCCTAAAAAACCCCTGGAGGGCCATTTCCAGGGCTTTTTGCTTATTTCTTTGAACCGGCCCTTCTCATATTCATGCTACTCGAAAATTCCTTTGAAGGCATAGATTTAGCAATATCCTTGCCATAGCTGCATTGAGGCTATATATTTCGTAACATACGAATATATTTAGCTTTTTTGAAAATAGCTCCAAGGGCCTTAACAGTTCCACCTTTGCACTTAGCAACGCCTTTTTAAATTATTATTTTGAAAAATTTTGCTTTTTTTCTTCTAATATATTCAGATACTTATAATTCCATAAATATGTTATTGAATTAAGAAATCTCCAAATCCCAAAATCTCAATTAATCTCACATTTGCTTCAAATATCTGTTATTTTTTTACAAATTCAAAAAAAGTTATACGAGATTGATGGAAAGGTGGGATTATTTGGTGGTTTATGATGGGAAACATAGATGGGTAAGCTTGATCGGAGCATGGAGGAGGAACGTAGGGAATTGAGAGCCGTAAGATAGGCTCCATTATCTGCTAATCCGTGGTCAGTTTCGCCGGTGATGATCTAATCTGAGGCGTGGGCTACCATGACTTGTCCCCGGGGTACCAGGTCACGAAGCAGGGGAAGAGGATACCTTTATGGTAAGACTCAAAAACTAATCGAGTTCAACGAACTGATCGCAAAGGAAGGACCAAAGGGTGGGGCTATGGCGCCTCGGTATGGAAATTCCGGAATCTCTGCCGGAAAGTGAGGAAGAAGGACCCCCTATTGGTCGAGTGGAGCTCTGAGCTATAGTGCTCATTTCCATTTTCTCCACCTTTGGTTTTGGATGCCGTGCATTTTGATCTTGTAGTTTATCACCCTTTTGCTGATGCCGAGGAGTTCCGCCGCGTCTTTCTGAACCCAATTGGTCCTTTCCAGAGCATTTAAAATCAGCGCCTTCTCCGCCTCTTTTAGGGTCATTCCCTCGAGGGAAGGTATAATCCCCTTTTCGCTTCCCTCTTCTGGGCTGGGGGCCGTTTCCCCGGTCAAAAAGGCATCCATCCCAATAATCTCCCCATCGGAAAACAGGGCCGCTCTCTCTACCGTATTCCTCAGCTCCCGGATATTCCCAGGCCAGTGGTAGCCCAGCATATATTTGTGGACCTCTGGGGAGAAGCTACTGCATTTTTTCTTCAAATCGTTGCAGCATTTGCGCAAGAAATAGTTGGCCAAGGGAATAATATCCTCCTTTCGTTCCCGAAGAGGGGGTGTGCGGATGCTGACCACGTTCAGCCGGTAAAACAGGTCCTCCCGAAAATTGCCTTCCTGAACCTCCTTGGCCAACTTTTTGTTAGAGGCGGTAATGAAACGTAGATCGACCTTAATGGTTCTGCCTCCCCCCACCCTTTCGAACTCTTTGCGTTCGATGGCCCTCAATACCTTGGCCTGAGTCCTGAGGCTCATATCTCCGATCTCGTCCAAGAAGAGGGACCCTCCGTTGGCCTGCTCGAAGCGTCCGATTCGTTGGTTAATGGCCCCGGTGAAGGCTCCCTTTTCATGTCCGAACAGTTCGCTCTCCAAGAGGGTTTCCGGTAGTGCGGCGCAGTTTACCTTAATGAAAGGCCTGTTTTTCCTCACACTAGTGTAATGGATTAGCCCCGCGATGAGGTCCTTGCCCACACCGGTCTCCCCCGTGAGCAGGATGGTAAAATCGGTCTTGGCGACTTTCAGGGCGGTGGATAGGCACCCTTTGAGTTGGGAGCTCTCCCCAACGATATTTTCCGGCTCATAGATGGTATCCTGTTGATGCCTTAGATAATCCAAGTCATAGGAGAGGCTTCTCTTTTCCAGGGCCTCCTTTACTTCAAGGATCAACTGCGCGTTGCTAAATGGCCTTTCGATAAAGCCATGGGCCCCCCGGTTGATTGCCTCAAAGGCTCCATGGCTTTCTTCCGTGTCAGTCATGACAATGATGATGGTGGTTTTATTCCTTCCTTTGGCCTTCTTGAGGATTTGATATCCATCGACCTTGGCCGAAGCCAACTGAGTGAGGATGAGATCGTAGTTGTTCCGGTCGATCTTTTTTGTTGCCTCCTGCGCATTGAAGGCCATTTCGGCCTCATAGCCGGAATCGGTCAGGGCCTGTACCATTTGGTGGCACAATCCAATATCCTCTTCAACGACCAAGACATGAAACACAATGTGCACCCGATAGAAGGAGACCGTATATGTAACCCCCAGTGGGTTACGAAAAAGTTATCATTATGATTAAAACACCAAAGGAATGATTTGTCAATAACGAAAATGTAATCGCATTCCCGTCTTCAATCTCGAGCTCTTTCCAACGAAAGGATGAGAAGGTCCTTGGAAATAGATCGCGACAGTGGCTAAATATCCGGATGGTTTTTGAGGAGCCAGCTGAAGATGCAGAGGGAGTAGCAGAGAATAAAAAGGAGATAGACGATCTTATCGGTCAAGGTGGACCTTACCAGAAATTGGCCCAAAAGAACCATAGGGGTGAGGGACATTCTCACGGTGGCCCTCAGCAATGGATTGGTCTCGATGTTTTGCGCTATAAAGGGGCTATATCGATAGTAGTCTCTGATGAGAGATTTCCCGAGCTGGTTTTTGGTAAGGTAATGATCTCTGAAATCGCGGAGAGCTCGAACGTGAGGTTCCCATAATGAGCCATAAGCAGCCGTCGCGATGAAACAACCCCATTCTGTATAACCATCTTCTGAGCTGGTTTGCACGAGGGGAGGACTTGAGGAGGGTGTATCATTTACCGTTACAGAAACTTCATCACTGGCCCGAAGACCTCCGTTGTCGGTGACCGTAACTCGGAAGGAGAGTAACATCTCGCTGGCATCACCTGAAGGTGCCACAAAGGTCGGATCGACCTCGGTCGGATCAGAGAGGGTTACTGGATTGCCAACGGTCTGTTCCCACAGATAAGAGGCGATGCCATCATCGGGGTCCGAGGAATTTGAGGCATCCAGGATGACCGTAACTCCCTCATTCACCGTTTGATCAGGGCCGGCATTTGCCGTTGGGGGAGCATTTGTTGGATCTGTAGCACCGATACCAGAAACTTCATTAGAAAAGTCGCTCTCGTTTCCGGAGGTATCGTAAGCGGTCACGACGATGAAATACGTCACGCCATCGAGAAGATCGTCCAAACGATAAGTCGTGATATTCCCAACATCGACAGAATCGACATATTCCCCGGAGGCAGTTGCATAATATACCCGATAACCGGAGAGGTCTGGCTCCGTGTTGGGATCCCAGGCTAAGGTAAGATAACTCGCGAGGGAGTTGATGGGCAGGAGTATAAACTGCATCTGTATTAGGGTGAGGAGAAAAGGAAGGAGAGGGCTTTTCCTGCGTTTTGCCATATCGGTATTTCATCATCCCCACCCCCCATGGGTTTCCCTGAGCCCTGAAACCTAAAGGATTACCCGGGCGTTCAATGCATGCAGGAGCGCTCGACCCGATTCACCCGAGTTGCCCAATTCGATCAGGAAACTGATGCGGTAAGCGTGAGAAAGGCGAAGAATATCGCCAGCGAAGTGGATAGGAAAAGGACGAAGAGGATAAGCCTCCTTTTTGCATCGTCCATCGGTTTTCCTCCTTTCCCCAGCCCGTGGTGGAAAAGAAGAGCAAGATTAATACCAGAAATCGATTTGGTCTTTCCGATCAACCCATGTAAAGGAGTGATAAGTGTTGTAAATGTAAAAAGAATTACAATTTCAAATAGTTACGATAATGTATATGGAGAACAAAAATGTAACTCCCTCTTTTTGTGGTGTTTGTCTCGAAGGTGGGAAGGCAGGCAATTCAGGAGGCGCTTGGGTAGGGTGGGAACTATTCCAAAAGGGAGTTCAGCTTTTCCGTGATCAGATCTTGAATTCTCCTCAAGCTCTCTTGACTGGTGGCCTCAAATCTCAGAACGAGGATTGCTTGCGTATTCGATGCACGAACTAGCCCCCAGCCATCTGGGAAGAGAACCCTTGCGCCGTCGATATCGATAACGTTATACTCCCTTTTGAACTCATCGGCCAGTTGCTCGACAACGCGGAATTTCTTGTCCTCTGGGCATTCAATTCTGATTTCGGGGGTATTCACCAATTTGGGTATGTCCGATAGTCGGGCCGAAAGACTTCCCCTGTTATGGGAAAGGATCTCCAGTAACCGCGCCCCGGCGTAAATAGCGTCATCATATCCGAAATATCGATCAGCAAAGAAGAGATGTCCGCTCATCTCCCCCGCCAACAATGCCCTTTCCTCCTTCATCTTGGCCTTGATGAGGGAATGGCCAACTTTCCACATGATGGGATTCCCTCCGTTTTTGGCGATATCGTCGAATAGGGTCTGCGAGCACTTGACCTCGGCGATAAAGGTGGCGCCGGGGGATTCCTTCAAAATCGAGCGGGAAAAGATGATCATCAATTGATCTCCCCATATGATGTTTCCTAATTCGTCAACCACTCCGATACGGTCGACATCCCCATCGAAGGCGATTCCGAGATCGGCCCTCTCGAGGGCCACCTTCTCGATGAGGGATTGCATATTTTCGGGGACCGTCGGATCGGGATGGTGGTTCGGGAAATGGCCGTCCGGCTCGCAGAAAAGGGGCATAACCTCGAATCCCATTTCCCGATAAAGGGGAACAGCGATTACCCCTCCCGTTCCATTTCCGGCATCGACCACTACCCTCCGATTCACATTCCCCGGGGAAAGACGATTCACTACGTATTCCTTATAGTCCGAGGTAAGGTCCCTTTCCTCAATATTTCCATTTCCTTTGATGAACTTCCCCGATGCCATAATGTGGCGGATCTTTTGAATCTCCTCACCATAGATGGTTGAGGTGCCCAGGCATACCTTAAACCCGTTGTTATCCGGTGGGTTATGGCTTCCCGTGATCTGAATACCACCCTCCACCTTCAGATTGAAGAGGGCGAAGTAGAGCAAAGGGGTGGGAACGACTCCCACATCGATCACATGACATCCCGTTTCCGTAATTCCCTCTAGGAACCTATCGCGGAAGGAAGGAGAGCTCAGACGGCAATCGCGGCCGAGGGCTATGGTCTTTACCCCATTGTCGGCAAAGTAGGTCCCGCAACCCTTTCCCAAAAGGGAGACGAAATCCTCGGTCAAGTCTCGGTTGACGATTCCCCTGATATCATATTCCCGAAATACGTTTGGATTGAAGTCCATCCCTCAAACCCATTCCATGAAATTCTTCCGTTTGATGGCTTCCACGACGGTCCTGACCTCTTGGGATCGATTTAAATCCGCCACCAACACAGCATCGGGGGTGTTGATCACCAGCATTTGGTCTGTCCCGAGGAGCACAACCAACTTTTCGGATCGATTGATGATGAAACTGTCGCGACTGTCTATAATGGTCGCCAATCCTTCGACCATATTGCCGTTGGCATCCTTTTGATCGCCCTTCAATTCGAAGAGGGCTTGCCAACTCCCCACATCGCTCCAGCCAAAATTTCCCGTAATGGTATAAACGGGTTCCCTTGTCCTTTCCATAATCCCATAATCGATGGAAATGCTTTCCAGCTTGGAATAGACCCTTTCCAGGGTTGTCTCGTAGCGGTCTCCATCCAATACCTCTTCGATTTCCACGAGTCCTCGATGCAGATTGGGGAGATAATTCCGTACCTCGTTGAGGATGACATCGGTGCGAAAGATAAAGATTCCAGAATTCCAAAGGTAATTTCCTTCATTCATGTAAAGGAGGGCCCTTTTTTCATCGGGTTTTTCCACGAAACGGTCTACCTTGAACACCTCCTGCCCGTTGATGGAATCGTATTTCCTCCCGCGCTTTATATACCCATAGCCCGTTTCCGGCTTGGCCGGGGGTATTCCGATGGTGACAATCCCCCCCCCTTTAGACAGCTCGATACCCGCCAGCAATGTGGTTCTGAAAAGCTCTCCATCGCCGATGAAATGGTCCGCTGGCAGCACGACCATGGGGGTATCTCCCCATCTCCTTTTTATATGGATGGCGGCTAGCCCAATACAGGGGGTCGTATTTCGTCCACAGGGCTCCTCGAGGATTTGAATACCGCAGTCCTTGAAAATCTCCCTTGTCAACTCCCGGTGGGCTCGATTTATCACTGCGTACACCCGTTCTTCATCCGCCAAAGGGGAGATTCTCAAAAAGGTCTCCTCGATCAATGGGCGCTGGCCAACAATATTCAAAAATTGCTTCGGTTTTGTTTCCCTGCTCAAAGGCCAGAACCGAGTTCCAGCTCCCCCTGCCATAATGACGAAAACCATATGGTTAGCCCTCATCTCCGGGTTTGCCCTTTTTCCCGATCCGTAGATCTGTTCCCAAGCCCTTTCTTGAGAGATGCCGTTCCTATAACGTATTTCATGGGCACCGAACTGTCAAGGAAAACAAATTTTTCCCCGTACGCTCCATGTATG
>CBDUXJ010000083.1:0-9009 GCA_965371165.1 uncultured Syntrophobacterales bacterium
CCTGAAAAACGATGAAAGAGTTTCGATCCGGATTTATCTCCATTGTCGGCCCGCCCAATGTGGGAAAGTCGACATTACTCAACAGGGTCCTGGGAACGAAAATCACGATCACTTCCAACAGGCCACATACGACTCGAAATCGAATTCTCGGGATCAAGAATCTCAAAAATGCACAGCTCATTTTCTTCGACACCCCGGGGGTTTACCAACCCAAATCCCTTTTCGGCAAGTATATGGTTGACACGGCTTTGGCCACATGCAAAGATGTCGATCTCATTCTCCTCATGGTTGAGGCGAACCATTCAATAACGGAAGAAGGTCACTATCCCCTTGAATTCCTCTCAAAACTCCCTTTTCCCGTAATTCTGGTCATTAATAAGGTGGATCGAGTCAAGAAAGAAAGCCTTCTTCCCTTGATCGATGCATATAGCCATCTATTCAAATTTTCCCAGGTTATCCCCATCTCAGCCCTTTCAGGCGATGGAATAGATCGATTAATGGGGGAAATCCTTACATTGCTCCCAAAAGGACCTCAATATTTCCCCGAAGATATGATCACGGATCAGCCGGAACGATTCATTGTCTCCGAAATAATCAGGGAAACGGTCATTCGGAATACGTACCAGGAAATCCCCTATTCCGTTGCCGTCTCCATCGACCAATTTAAGGAAAAAGCGGATCGGAACCTTATCGTCATAAGGGCAATCATACACGTTGAGAAGCCCTCTCAAAAGGGGATTATCATCGGTAAAAAGGGAGCAGCACTGAAGAAAATAGGTAGCGATGCCCGAAGGGAGATTGAGAATTTCTTAAGGGCGAAGGTCTACCTGGAGTGCTGGGTCAATGTGGAGAAAAATTGGAGCAAGAGCCAAAAGGCCTTGAAAAAATTGGGCTACCATTGAGATATTTAAACTCCAGAACCTAATTGCCTTGACTTAAGGCCGGGTCTTTATTATAAGATTTATTGATATCCTTAGATGAAACCCTTGACCAATGGAAACTGTCGGCAAATATCTCAAGAGGGAACGCGAGCTCAGAAATATCTCCCTGAAAGAGATATCAACGGCCACGAAAATCAGGGAAAACATCCTGAAGGCCATTGAAGAAGATCGTCACGACCTTCTCCCCACAGCGGTCTTTGTGAAGGGATTTCTCATCGCATACGCGAAACACGTCGGCCTAGACCCAAGCGATGTGCTCCTCCGGTACGAGAGCGATCTTAAGGAGCTCCATGGACACGAGGAGAAAAAATTTCCCGGGGAGCAGAAGAAATGGTGGGATAAAAGATTTTTGTTGGGGACAGTTATCGTAATGGTCGGAATCGGCATCATCCTCTTCAATCCCTGGAGGGAATCCAAGGAGAGGGAAGAACATGTGCCAGCACGTGTGGAAGAAAGCCCCGGTGTTCGAGAGGAAACCCCTCCACCTCCTGTCGTTCCGGAACAAGATAAGATGGCCCATCCTCACGAAGAGACAATTGTGGTTAAAAGAATCCCTCCTGTCGAAGAGACCATTGGGGTTCGAGAAGCCCCTCCTGTCGAAACTCCACCCGAAACCCCGCTCACCGCGATGACGAGTGAGCCCGAGAAGATGGTTCAAAGGGAATTGACCCTTCAGATCCGGGCCATCGAGGAAACCTGGGTGGCCTTCCAAGTGGACTCACATCTCCCCCGAGAAATCACGTTAAGCATCGGGGAGACCTTTCCTCTACGTGCGAATGACCACATTAAGCTGAAAATCGGCAATGCCGGCGGTGTAAATGTGACCTTTAACGGAGAGCCCCTTGGCTCTTTGGGAGATCTCGGAAAGATCGTTCGATTGAGCTTAACCCACGAGGGATATGAGTTTAAGAAAAGGGATGATTTTGAGATACCCGGATATGGGGATGAGGTAAAGCCCACCGACGCCCACTGAGATTCCCGATATTCCTCCAGCTTAACTCCTTAATTTCCAACCGCCCCTCCCTACCTTCTTGACCAATCATCCAAAGGAAAGCTGCTTTTCGGACTCATGGGGGAAAGAAAGGCCAAAATGGCGATAGGCCAATTCCGTGGCCTTCCTTCCGTTGGGCTTTCTTATGACGAAACCTATTTTAAGCAGGTAAGGCTCTACCATATCCACCAACGTATCCGTTTCCTCTTGCAATGTAGCAGCAATCGCCTCTAAACCTACCGGCCCGCCTTTGTAGTAGCGGATGATCGTCTCCAAAAAACGTCGATCCAAATCGGTCAGGCCGATCTCATCTACCCCCTCCAATTTCAGTGCTTCATCAACGATCTCCCTGTCGATCACCCCCTCTGCCCGAACCTGGCAATAATCCCTCACTCGCTTCAGAAGTCGATTAGCGATGCGCGGGGTTCCACGGGAGCGCTTGGCAATCTCGTATGTCCCGCCCTCGTCGCTGGAGACCTTCAATATGGAGGCCGATCGTTGGACTATTTGACACAGCTCTTCGACCGTATAAAACTCTAAAGTCCTCTGTATTCCAAAGCGCTCCCTCAGTGCGGCTGAAAGCAGCCCCGACCGAGTAGTCGCCGCCACCAAGGTGAATTGCTCCAAGCGGTACCGATGGCTCCTTGCATGAACCCCTTTATCGAAGATGAAGTCGATGCAAAAATCCTCCATGGCTGGATATAAAAATTCCTCAACGACCTTGGGCAACCGATGGGCCTCATCGATAAATAAAACGTCTCCCTTTTCCAAATGGGTGAGTATGCTGATGACGTCTCCCCCCTTCTCAATGGCCGGGCCAGAGGAGGTTACGATATTGGCGTCCATCTCCGTAGCTATAATATGGGCTAAGGTCGTCTTCCCCAGCCCCGGTGGGGAATGAAGTAAGACATGGTCCAGGGGTTCTCTCCTCTTCCTTGCCGCTGTTATGGCGATCTCCAGGGATTCTACGACTCGAGGCTGACCGATGTACTCGGACAATCTCTTTGGCCTCAAATCCCAGATCTGATCGTCCTCAGGCCGAACTCTTGATTCCTCGAGAACCCCTTCTTCCATCAAACATCCCCGCCTCTCAACCCTGGCTCCGATAAACCTCCTCAAATAATTCTTCGGGAGAGGATATGGATTGATTCCGCTTTATGGCCTCACCGACCATTTGGTGAGCCTCGCTGACCTTATGCCCTAATTCCCTCACCAGGACCTCTTCGACCTGTTGACGAAAATCCTCGGGTTCAGGCGCGACAGGAATCGAATCCTCCCTCATGAGGGCAAACTTCCCTACCTTGCCCCGGAGTTCGGAAATGATCATCTCGGCCTTTCGTTCTCCGATTCCCTTGAGCCGCATGATCGTGTTGACATCCCTCTCCTCGATGGCTCTGGCGATCTTGGGAATGGGAAATATGAGGGCCTTCGCGGCAAGGGTTGGCCCAATATCTTTGACCGTAATAAATTTTTCGAAAAACTCCCTTTCTATTTCAAAATTGAAACCGATGAGGTGGGGTTTCGGGTGTTGGATGGTCTGGTGGAAAGAAATGTAGAGCTCCACCTCATCTTCTCCGGCCTTTTTTTGATTGTAGGTCTGCCTCACAACGGTTGGTAGTAATATTTCATATCCAACTCCGTTGGCTAAGACCACCACCCTATCATCCTCTTTCTTCAACAAAAGCCCTTTGATATAACGTATCATTTCCCTCTACTTGTCACCACCTAAATAGACCGTCTCGTGTTAAACCCGTCAAGGCCAGTGCCATTGCATCGGAGATATGATGGGATTTGATCTTATCCTCAATATATAAAATCCTCCGAACCACTCGTTTGATTTGCTCTTTGCCCGCCCTTCCGCTTCCCGTCAACGCGCTCTTCACCTCAGTGGGCTTTATCTCCGAAATGGGGATCCCTATATTTTTCGCCGCCAACCGGATGACACCCCTCACCTCCCCCAGTTGCATGGCCACCATCGGAAACTCCTTCATAACGAAGACACCCTCCAAAATCATCAAATCGGGGGTCCACTGTTGCAATAATCGAGACAATTCATGATAAATGGTCGATAGCCGCTCCTCAAGGGGATGTTCCGGATTCGTATTGATATTGCCCGAGTGGCACACTCGCCCGCCCTTCTGAAGGGGTTCGACAACGGCAAATCCCGTTTTAGCTAAGCCGGGATCAATCCCTATGACCCTCACGATTTCCCCCATAACCCGTGAAATCGTAAAACATTTCCCACCACCGTCTCCAGTATACTACCAGGGGCAACGGATTGCAATCCCTTCCCAATGGCCTTTTCCATATTTTTAAAGGAAGAGTAACAGGAGGATTTTCTGGAGGTCTCTTATAAGGTACCGCGGAAGGAAGGTAATGAAGGTGATAAAGGCTCCTACATACTTTTATTCTTAATAGTCTCTGTAATTCCCCTTGTTTCGACTCATAAATTCCCTTACGGTTTGTATTGGGCTCGCGAAATGGTTGTGATTCGTCCACTCTGCGCTCAGCCCTGAGGATCTCAACCAAGGCCTTGGGCGAAGACTCCTCATCCCTTAAGGGCAATGAACGCAATCAGATGACGAGCTCTATTGTCTACGCCGCCACTCGTTCCATCACCTCATCGGGGATATCGAAATTGGCGTATACTCTCTGAATATCATCGGAATCCTCTAACCGCCCCATCAGCCTCAGCATCTGCTCAGCCTCTTTCCCCAAAAGCCGAATGGTGCTCTGAGGAATCATGGTCACCTCTGCAAAGGAGTACTCTATTCCCGCATCTTGAGCAGCCCTCTTGACATCTTCAAATTGGGCCGAATCCGTAATCACCTCGAATTCCCCTTCCCGCTCCTTTACGTCCTCCGCTCCAGCATCAAGGACAACCTCTATCAACCTCTCTTCGTCAACTTTATCCTGATCGAACAGAATAAGGCCCTTCAGAGTGAATATCCACGAGACACACCCGGACTCCCCCAGGTTTCCGTTATGCTTGGAGAAGCTATTCCTAATATCCGCAATGGTTCTATTTTTGTTGTCCGTCAGTACCTCAACCATGATTGCCACACCACCCGGCCCATATCCTTCATATGTCAGCTCTTCATAATTTACCCCCTCTAACTCCCCCGTTCCCTTCTTGATCGCCCTTTCAATATTCTCCTTGGGCATATTCTCCGCTTTAGCGATGGCAATAGCGGTCCTCAACCTGGGATTTCCCTCGGGATCGCCTCCCCCTAGTTTCGCTGCTATTGATATCTCCTTGATCAATCTGGTAAACAGCTTCCCCCTCTTGGCATCGGCCGCCCCCTTTCTCCTCTTAATGGTACTCCATTTGGAATGTCCTGACATAACCCCACCTCAAGGATTGCATTTGAGACCGTGAATCCCAAAAACCATATAATATAAATAGATTAGGTCATCGGAGAAGTCAAGACAAATTTGCCAGGAGTGTCCTGATTTTCTCGGGCTTTTGATGAAATCATTTCCCTCGCAAAAGAGGGAAAAAAGGGGTTAAGCATAACGCCTAACCCCTTGGATTCATTGGTGGGCCCAACTGGACTTGAACCAGTGACCTCCGGTATGTGAGACCGCTGAAAGCCATATTTGCTGAGTTTCATAGGATTTTATCTAATTTCATTTTCATTATAAAACTAGACACTTAGCTTATTCAAGCTTTTTATGGAAATACATAGATTTTACTACCTACTGACACCAAAACTAGCGCCAGAACTGACACCGGTTGAAGGAGCGCATTTGAGGGAAGTACCCCCTTTAAGACAAGCACATATCCCCTTTAGGAACTCCCCGGCTAAAAAAGGCACCAGGAGGCACCATCGCCCCGAACATGGGGGTAGGGTTTACCGGTACCATACGGCCTCATAGATTTCGCCTCGCGCGAACCTTCTGAGTCCTCAGAAGGCTAAAATCAAGGATTTTTGGCAGGTAAGTGGGAGTAGGAGCGCCTGTGAAGTTTTATTTAATTGCGGTAGAAATATTGCATATATCGAGATGAGTGGAATTTCAAGAATACAGTTGAGACTGTCGAAAAACCCCCACTTACCAAAATGGGTGGGACAAATAAGCTAAAATAATAACAAATTTAAGATATAAGTGGGAAAAGATATAGATATTTTTCGCCTAAGTGGGATGAATTACCCAATTCACATTTTGGCTCCCACTTTTTCGACAGTCTCGTTAGCACTCGATGTGCTCCTTCCGGTGGAGCACGTTATATCAGTAATAACCAAATCTTGATTATTAGGAGCAACAGAGAGATCAATTATTAATAATCTAAAGTAATCGAAGCTCGATCTTTGGATCGGCGTGTTTTTGCCAACACTTCATCAAGATCATTTCTCTCCGAAAAGTCCAACCGATCTCTCAAGTTTGGCTCCGATGAACACAGCCGAATCGCACCTTGAGCTTTCTTAATACGAACACAATAGTTAGATTAGGCACATTTTTGTAATATCCATACAAAACCGTAATTATTATAAACGGTTTGCTTTCCAGAATTTAATGGCACTCTACGTGTCTATTTCCATACTAATATCAATAAATTAACAGAATCTATCGGGCTTCCAAAGAGCACAATCCCCAAAAAAGAATTATAAGAGGGCCTTGACGCCATTTATTTGATATTTCATTCCATTTTACATCTTTTGACAACGGTTCAATGATGGCCTGGAATTTGCTTTTTTTTATTCGCGGTCGCAACTCTCATTGCATCTCATGATCATCAACGTTCGCATAAATAGGCAAATTCCTCCCTCCATTGTTTCAACTCTGCTGCTGCTGCTGTTAACATTGTTTCCTGGCCGTTTGGGGGCAAGCGCATTGACCGTCGCATGGGACCCTAACACAGAAGATGATTTAGCCGGATATAGTGTCTACTATGGAATTCAATCCGTGAACTATGACTCTGTTATCGATGTGGGGAATGCCGTCCAATATACGGTATCGAATTTAGAGCCCGAGACCCAATATTATTTCTCCGTCACGGCTTATGATACATCAGGGAATGAGAGCGATTTTTCAGAGGAGGTTGGCAGTATCACGAGTGAGGACCCGCCACCTGAACCTCCTCCTGATCCTCCTTTAGAGGTGGTAAGCGTGATATCACCAAACGGCGGGGAGACCCTCAGATCAGGAGGCGCCCAAACCATAGTATGGCGGACCAACGGTGCAGTGGAGCTGGTTGATAGGGTACAGCTCTTATTCACCAAGAACGATCGGAGGGCATGGAAGAAAATAGCCCTTCTATCAGGGAACCCGGGAAGTTATGATTGGAAGGTGCCGATTACCCGAAAGAAAACAATGAGCAGGTGCAGGGTGATGGTGATTCTGAAGGATGCGAGTGGAAACATCGTGGGCAGTGATGCGAGTGACGATGATTTCGCAATTCAGCCATAAGCAGAGCCTCAAAGGAGGGAGCTTGGAGTTAGATGGTGGTTATTATTCGAGATGTAAAAACGGGAACATCTATCATGTAAGGGAGAATAAGAGATGTTTGACCACTTGAAGCAGTTCTTTGATGAAATTATGATGGAGTGGAACCTGGAAAAGCGGGACAAGATGAGTCTCGAACGGGATGAGTTAATGTTGAGGATTGCACCCATTTCTCTGTGTAGATGCCTGAAATGCTCGTCGTACCAACGGGCAGGAGTTTCAAAATGCGTTGAATGCGGATCATCGGATCTCCTCAAACTGGAAAGGCAGATCTCCAGCAGGAAAGATGCGCATTCGCCAACCATCTCATATAAGGGGAAAAGAGGTGGGATGAGAGAGAAGGTAGTTTCCTAACAGGAAATGAACCTTGAAAGGTCTAACGATACTCCGGGCATTTCATAGACTCTAACATATCTGCGAGAATATGGCAGGCCTTTACAGAAAGATAGGCAAGGAGGATGAGGCCAAGAAGTTCCAAGTGCGTGCAAGAAGAGTCCGTTCAAATCGATGGAGGCAATAATGTTGATGGCGTCCTAAGACCCCTCTTATGCCAGGGACGTTAGTTGATAGTAGATTAAATCTTGTATCAAGAGAGGAACCCAAAATTATTGATTTGGGGTTGAAATCTAGGATGAATCGTGGCCAGTGAATCTGTGTGTTTCAGGTTAAAAACCTTTGCTCTTTCATTATGCTCGCCCCTCACCAGGCCAAAATAGGCGCTGTCCAAACCGTCATTAAGGACAAAAACAGGTGTCAAACTGACACCACTACTGACACCGAGCAAAATAAAAGGGGTTAGGCACAACGCCTAACCCCTCAAAATCATTGGTGGGCCCAACTGGACTTGAACCAGTGACTTCCGGTATGTGAGACCGGCACTCTCACCAACTGAGCTATGGGCCCCATCTCACTGAAGGGTAGCTAAAATTGGAGAATGTGTCAAGATAAAATTCCGTGAAAAGGCGCCCCTGCTCGCACCACTGCAATCCGAAGACTTCGATGTTCGATAGCTGATCCTCCAAATATCGTAAAAAAAGAGCCCTTCCTCCAAGGGAAGGGCTCTCCGTTTTTAATTCCGGCAACGACCTACTCTCCCACTCGCTCGCGCAAGCAGTACCATCGGCGCAAGAAGGCTTAACTTCCGTGTTCGGAATGGGAACGGGTGTTTCCCCTCTGCTATGGTCACCGAAAAAGTGTAACCAAACCCTGCAATTGCATAAGAATAGCGATTATTACTCAAGGTAGGAAGGAGAATGAGGGAGATTAGAATCTAGCCCTCACCCTCCTCCCTGAGCCCTGAAATTTTTATGGCCAAGCCTCTCGACCGATTAGTATCGGTTAGCTCAATTCGTTACCGAACTTACACACCCGACCTATCAACCAGGTAGTCTCCCTGGAGTCTTACCCATTCCGACGAATCGGAACGGAGGGATATCTCATCTTGAGGTAGGTTTCCCGCTTAGATGCTTTCAGCGGTTATCCTTTCCGAACATAGCTACCCAGCAATGCCACTGGCGTGACAACTGGAACACCATTGGTTCGTCCATCCCGGTCCTCTCGTACTAGGGACAGCTCCCCTCAAATATCCTGCGCCCACGAAAGATAGGGACCAAACTGTCTCACGACGTTTTA
>CBDUXJ010000084.1:0-8871 GCA_965371165.1 uncultured Syntrophobacterales bacterium
AAAGAACCGACTGGCCAATGAGGAAAAAGAGATCCATAAACTTTATGAAGGTGAGCTTAAAATTCTTGATGAAGGCAAAGAAGCCTTTCAGGTATTCCGCCAAAACTCGGTCTAATCGAAGTTTCGACTTGCTCCAATATACCCTTGAAAGGGCAAAATATCCGTACGGCAATCCCGGAGCCAGCATTTTCGCTGTGCTACAGAGCGCCACCGCCTCTTCGAAGCTCCCCCTTTTGGAGGCCTCCAAACCTTCTCTAATCAGCAAAGTAGCGAAAATGGGCAAATTGCGAATACCGCTATCCAATTGAACTCGACGAATCTCCTCCAGTTCCTTTTTGCCGATGAGCGTCTTTCCCCTGTTGATGAGGTCTTTTCGCCGAAGCCAATGTCGTTGAATTTCCGAGGAACCGGTGAAGGTATTGATGCTGGTGCCCTTTCCGGATGGATCGGAACCCTTTGATGAATAGATCCGACCGCCATTCCACAGGGTCCAAAAGATCACGAAAAAAAGGAGAATCTTAAATGTCCATCTCATTGATCGACCCAATCCTCTATCCTACACCTCATTCCAATCGATAGTTGGGAGCCTCCTTGGTTATGATCACGTCATGGACATGTCCTTCTCGCAACCCGGCTGAGGTTATTCGGATGAACTTGGCCTTTGAACGCAACTCCTCTATATTCCAGCAACCCACATATCCCATCCCGGCCTTCAATCCTCCTACGAGCTGTTGCACACAAAAGGATAAAGCCCCTCTATATGGAATTCGGCCTTCAATACCCTCGGGTACTAATTTGGCCTCTGACTCGACGTCCTGTTGGAGGTACCGATCCCGGCTCCCATCCTTCATAGCCTCTAAGGAACCCATCCCCCTATAAACCTTGTAACTCCTTCCCTGAAAGAGTACAATTTCCCCTGGACTTTCGTCGGTCCCCGCAAATAAGTTTCCCACCATCACCGAATGGGCTCCAGCGGCTATGGCCTTGGTTATGTCCCCCGAAAATTTGATTCCCCCATCGGCGACGATGGGAATATCGAATTTCCGGGCGGCTCGAACAGAGGTCATTATTGCGGACATCTGAGGAATGCCTATCCCGGCAATGACACGGGTAGTACAAATTGAACCTGGCCCTACCCCAACCTTAATCACATCCGCACCGGCCTTTATCAGATCCTCCGTCGCCTCCTCCGTAGCAACATTTCCAGCAATGAGTTGACAATCCGGAAAGTTCTCCTTTGTTTCCCTTACCGCCTCTATTACATCCTTGGTATGTCCGTGGGCCGTATCGATAACCAAGACA
This sequence comes from uncultured Syntrophobacterales bacterium, assembly GCA_965371165.1. Classification (GTDB taxonomy): domain Bacteria; phylum Desulfobacterota; class BSN033; order WVXP01. The sequence goes on from CBDUXJ010000084.1 coordinate 1,303, forward strand.
TCTGCACCGGCTTTCAGCAAGTCCTCAGTCCGCGCCTCCCTATCCTTATCGGTTCCGATGGCCGCTCCAACTCGCAACCGACCCAGCTCGTCCTTGCACGAATTGGGGTATTTCCTGATCTTTTCGATATCCTTAATGGTTATGAGTCCCTTGAGATTATTCCTCTCATCCACGACCAAGAGCTTCTCAATACGATTCTTGTGAAGCAAAGCCTTCGACTGCTCTAATGTCGTCCCCTCGGGTACCGTAATAAGTTTATCCTTCGTCATTACGGTGGAAATTTTTTCATCCAATTGAGTCAAAAATCTCAAATCCCGATTGGTCAATATCCCAACTAACTTCCCATTCTTGGTGATGGGAACACCGGAAATGCGATATTTCTTCGTAATCTCCTGGGCCTCGAAAATCTTTTGGTCCGGATCCATGGTAATGGGATCCATGATCATACCGCTTTCCGATTTCTTCACCTTATCCACTTCCATGGCCTGGGCCTCGATGGACAGGTTTCGGTGTATAATCCCGATACCCCCCTCTCGGGCCATGGTGATTGCAGTATTGGCTTCCGTAACGGTATCCATCGCCGCACTCAAGAGGGGAATATTTAGGGTAATACTGTTGGTCAAAATAGTACTGGTATCTACATCCTTCGGGATCACATCCGACTTGGCGGGTACGAGTAAGACATCGTCAAAGGTTAAACATTCTTGGAGAACTTTCTCTAACATGATTTCTCCTTCCCGAAATCGTGTCAATTACGCAAATGGATTTCCCCCTCAACTAAGGAGCCGTTTCCGAGATACCAGCCCTCTGTCGGAGATAGAAGATAAACGGGGAAATGAAATGAGAGGATTTTATTACCTATTATCAGAGCATCCTCCCTTTGTCAACGGGGAGTTTGAGCGCTACCGATGCCTAACTCAATAATTGGATTCATATCCTTTCAGAGCATCCCCCCTATTTTTGATAAAAGATTATTCAGATTTTTCCCCTTGAGGGCCGATATGGAAATGGCATTGTATCGTCGACAGGATTGGCGGATGAAGCTCGAATCCACCTTATCCTCCTTATTGAAGACCAAGACCTTGGGAATTGTGTTCAGTTCCAGTTCATCCAAGATCGTCTCAACGGCAAGGATCTGCTCTTCGAAACCGGGGTTACTGAGATCGGCTAAGTGTACGAGAAGATCGGCATCTTTTAGTTCATCCAGGGTGGCCCGAAAAGCCCCCATGAGATCCTTGGGTAAATCCCTTATAAATCCCACCGTATCCGAAAAAATCACCTCTCGTTCCCTTTGAAAGCGGAGCCTCCGAGTCACGGTGTCCAAGGTGGCAAAGAGTTTCTCCTCCACGTTCACGTGGCTCTTTGTCAACGCGTTAAAGAGGGTGGATTTCCCAGCATTTGTATAACCAACGATGGAGATAATGGGAATTCCTCGATTTATTCTCCTTTCTCTCCTCCGTTCCCTCTCCCTGCCCAAGTTTTTGAGCTCTTTCTCCAAACGGGCAATCCTATCCCTCACCCTTCTCCGGTTTATTTCTAGTTTTGTCTCCCCTGGACCACGACCCCCAATCCCCCCGGTTAAACGGGACATGGCTGTATTTTTGGCCGTAAGCCTTGGTAATAGATACCGCAGCTGAGCCAATTCAACCTGGACTTTCCCATCTCGGCTATGGGCCCTTTGGGCAAAAATATCCAAAATCAACTGCGTCCGATCGATCACCCTCAGCTCCGTAACATCGCTAATGGTGGCCATTTGGGCGGGAGATAAATCCCTATTAAAGATGATAAGGTCAACTCCTAATTGCATACAACGTATGGCGATCTCGGTCAGTTTACCCCTTCCGATCAGAAGCCTGGGATGTAACTTCTTTGGACGCTGAATCACGGAGTCCACCGTCACCCCTCCGCTGGTTTTCACCAATTCCTTTAACTCTTGGACGCATTCCTCGACATCTCCCTGATTGGAATCCACCACGGTAACCAAAAGGGCATTCTCCTTCCCATTTTCTAATGGTTTTGCCCGCTGAGTTCGCTCAAATTCATCCTCCAGGGATTGAATGAAGTCGAGGAAATCAATATCCAGCCCCCATGGATGATGAGGCGGGAGGAGTTCCCATTTTTTTTCCGTGGGATTCTCCGGAAGCAGGTGTCCCAAGTAAATACGGCCGGGTATACCAGAACCATCAACGGATAAAGCGCCCATCATGTCAAACCCCAGAAGGGCAAGGTCAGTGATGTCGTCCTGGGTAAGGGGTTCATCCCGAAGATGGGTATGGATACACCTGAGTCCCCGAAGCCTTAGCAACCCCCTCCTATATCTTGGCAGGGGTGGAATGACGATCCCTTGATGGTCTCCCACGATGACGTATTCGATAATGCCCTTGCGGTTGACCAAAATTCCTACTTGTCGATTGATCTCATGGGAAATCTCAGAGAGATATCGGGCTATTTCGGAGTTGATGACCTCCTGTGGGGGGACCCTTCTTCGATATATACGCTCTAATCTCTTTATCTGGCTGGACTTAAGGCCTGTTAAGTGACCGAAAACCCTTTTGATGGTGATTGCTCCCTAATTCCCTTTAAGTGTCGTTAAAATTATACCACAAAGGGAACAATAATCAAAAAAACAATGGGGTTCTTCCAGGTACCTCGATTCACAACTTCGTAATAGTATAATTTTTATCATTCACTGGGACTTAAGCACCATCGGGAGCTAATCAAAGTTCGAAGGTATGGAGGGAAGGAATGCCACGTCTTGCAACAGAACTTAAACGGCTTGGCGGTCATATCATCCAGTGCTCGACTATATTTTCGACCGGACAAGGAGGCACCTAACCTCTTCTTGCTAAAGGTAATCTTTTGAGATACCATGGAAACCCACTGATAAAAGGATGGCGAAAGTGGAGGTCATGGCCGAGGAGAAGAAACGAGAAAGGGGATAGGAAAATGAAAACATCTTGAATCCCGGCTACCTCCTGATCCCTTATCATCGTACCCATAAGGAATGCCGATGGCCTACGATCCGATTGCAAGACATAAAGTCATTGAAAAGAAGGCGGTCAGGGGAGAACTCCGCAAATATTATCGATTTCGAACGGATAGATGGTATGGAGGCATCGCCACCGGTGATTGCGTGGGATGTGGCCTTCTCTGCAAGTTCTGCTGGGTAAGGGATTCCATTCTCTTTACCCCTCAAAAGGAGGGACACTTCTATAATCCCCATGAGGTCGCTCGGAAGCTTCTCTCAAAAGCTCGAAAAAAAGCGATCAAACAATTGAGGCTTAGTGGCGGAGAACCCACCATTGGAAGATCCCACCTCCTTCGATTGCTCCATAACCTCCGCTGGAAGGGGCATCTCTTTATCCTTGAGACGAACGGAATTTTGATCGGCTCCGACAAAAGCTACGCCCGAGATCTGGCTGCTTTCCCCTTTCTCCACGTAAGGGTCTCCATAAAAGGTTGTGACAAGGATGAATTTACTATGCTCACCAACTCCAAACCCGAGGGATTTGAACTTCAACTGCGAGCCCTTGAGTATCTGTTCAACGCCGGTGTCAGCTGTAATCCCGCGGTCATGACTTCATTCTCCTCCCCCAAAAAACTGGAAAAGCTGAGAAGGCGAATCTTCGCAATGATGCCGTCCCTGATGGAGAAATTCGAGGAAGAGGAATTGATCCTCTATCCCCATGTCTCGGACCGCCTAAACCGATTCAACCTGAGCTACCGGACAGCCTTCCAACCCGGCAGCGTACCCCATGAAACCGAATGAAGATTCGGTCGATGCCGCTCAGTCAAGGGGTTTTCCGAATCGATGGATCCAGCCCTGGAATTTAGATGGAGAGGAAAACCGGTCATTTCTTGCTGAAGACCTTCAGCAGAAATCCCTTTCAGGGTCAGTATCCGACAATGGCGGTCAGCACCAAAAGGCAACCTACGACAATGGATAGTGGCTTCCAGAATCCAGCCAGAAAAAATCCCAATAGGGCAAGAATAACGCCGAGGACAGCCCGGAGGATCACCTCACCTATTGCCACATTCTTCGTGACGGCCATATATGCCTCCTGATCAATCCAAGCTACGGGATGGTTTTCTGCGTCAGGGTATTAAGCGCCGTCCACATTTCCTCGGAGGTTTTACAAGCCAATATTTTTTTGCGCGCGCTATCCTCCCGAAATGTCTCTATCAAACCGGAAAGGAGCTGTAGGTAAAATACGCTGGCCGCCGAGGGAATGACGATGAAGAAGATGATGCGGGTCAACCGGCCCTTGGATCGATCAAACTTCAATCCTTGCTTCTTCAATCCCAGGGATAAGGTCAAACCTCCGCCCTCAACGCCACGAACGTGAGGAAATGCGAGGCCATGTTCCAAGGAGGTTGATATGATTGACTCCCGCCGAAGGGCGGCTGCTAACAAGCTCTCCGCATTTTCCACAAACCCCTTGGTGGCCATCAACTGGATCAACTCGGAAATAGCATCATCCCGGTCTTCCGCCTCAATGCGGGGAAACATCAGTTCGTTGGAAGAGAATCGGGTAACGCCAGCCCTAGGCCTTCCCGTCTGTTCGAGACGCCTCTTCAGTTGTCGAGGTGCTCCCTCAAAGTGATACAGGATTCTCTTGCAATTTGGACATTGCCGAATTCCCTTCCCGGTTCGAATTTCCCCCTCCAGCGAGGTGGGCAAGGCGATACCGCAGCCGGAACAAGTCCCATATGCCTCGGGGACGACCGCCGCCTGGGAACGCTCCTGCAACCCTCGATAGAGGGTTGCGATTTCCTGGGGAAGGTTTGCTATCAACGCCTTGATGGAGTTTTCGAGATCCGTCAAACGGGATTTGGGGACCAATGTGCGCTGTTCTGAAAGGACGAAATTGAGTTCCTGCAATTGAATCAATTGATTTAGAATGCGGTCCATAGGAGGACTATATCGAAATCCCTGAAATCCTCACATGATCTCCAAGAAGAGAACTGTCTGGGAATCCGAATCTCCGCAATAAATCCCTTTAAGCTCTAACCTACTGTCTTGTTTTCCCATTTATGCTTAATACTCCTGCATTACGGAGGGAAAGTCAAGCTATTTCGAAACGTATCCAATATCTACCGTCAATGACTCCCCTGGAATGGTTTTGCACGAAACTGCTTCTGGCACAGGTTGATGACAATCCGAGGAAGGCGGTTGGAGCCCTTGTCAGCTTGTGGAGTTCCGTTGAATTTGGGCGTCAAAGTATCTATTCAAGGTCCGAAGATATGTCTCTCTGGGAACTATTTCACTGGCCGCCTCTTGGCGTGTCTTTTCCGAAACAACGCCATTCTCCACCAACTCCTTCCCGGCTCTTTCAAAGGCCTCAATGACCCTCCCAATAACATCGACACCCACTTTCTTCATACCCAAGCTATAAACCGCCGGCCGAAGGATCTCTCCCATATACTCCATATTGAGGTTTTTTGCGACCCGCTTGACATGAAGGATCAGGGGGTCGAAGTTGTCCATCTCGTGAAAGGCGCAGACGCTGACAAGAAAAATCTTGCCGCAGAACTTTTCCTTCACTACATGGCGGTAGTGTCCATCCCGAATCTCATAATGGGGATCCAATAAGGGAATAAGGCGGTCAATAAAATGCTTGCACTGACTTGTCATCCCGTCCACATATACTGGGGTTGCCAAGATCATGAGATCCGTCCTTTTGAGCTTCTCGATCAGTTCCGCCATATCATCTTTCTGAAAACATTTGCCCGGAGTCTTGATCCAGCAGGTAAGACATCCGGTGCATCCCCCGATCGTTTCTTTTTGGAGAAATACAACCTCCGTAATAGCCCCCGCCTTCTCGGCACCCTTCAAGAGTCTCTCCAATACGGAATAGGTCCTTCCCTTTTTCATACTCGGACTACCGTGGATAGCAAGGAAATACATCGGCTCCTCCATAGCCGCAATACCTTTTGGATAACCGTCATTGTGTCTGAAAATCATTACGGAAAAAGCCCTCAAGGCCAGACAGGTCGCGGTTTCGAGGGGCTAATCCTGAGGATCCTGGAGTGCATAGAGGGCCGTCCCGGGAATATTGAGGGAGGAACCTTCTTCAAAGAGGGAAATCCTCAGGGCCGCTTCCTGTCCATTTTTTCACAACTTAATGGAAAAAAATCTGAGGACCAGCCACCTTATTTCTTAAATTCATCCCACGGATAGTCGATAAGTTCCAGGAGTACGCCGTTGACGTCCTTGGGATGAATAAACGCGAATTCGCAATTCCTGAATGGCCTCGCGCCGCCTATGAAAGTGTAACCCTTCGCCTTCAGCTCTTCTATGGCCTCTCGGGTGTTATCCACATTCAACCCGATGAGCATGATACCCTCTCCCCTCTTCTCGATAAACTTGGCAACCTCGCCATCAGGGTTTGTGGATTCCATCAACTCGAATCCCACATCGCCCAGCCAGTACCTCGCTACCCTGATCTTTTCGGGTTCATCCACGTATGGGTCGTCGGGCTTGGATTTTCCCAGGATTGGCTCCCAGATTTTTCTCGCTGCTTCAAGGTTCTTCACCGCAATGCAGATGTGATCGATCTTGTTCACCTTCATGGGACATCTTCTCCCTTTTTTCGGAATCTTCAATCTCCCCATCCATAAGGAATAGGATCTCTTCTCCTCAAGTACAACCTCAAAACATCTCCGATTATATCGGTCGAGGGGTTCAAGTCAAGGAAAAACTGGCCTTTCAGTCAAGAATGAAACCCCCTTTCCTTGCTGAGTACCAGTGGAAGGAGTTTCTCCTTACTTGGTCTCTTAAAAGGCTTATGAGGCACGGCTAATTTAAAACTTCTGCGCAGAGAAACCTGAGGGGTTGTGGCCATGTTGATGGAGGACTGAGGCAGCTCCTACCGTTCAACACCCTCATTTTTACTTTGACACTAAAGATGTATTTGATACAATGAGAGAAGTTGAACCCCCTTGTCAATAGGATATTCCGGTGAGACAGCATAAACGAACCTGTGACTTCGTTCATATACGGGCAGAGGACATATTGGCACGTCGGCAATGAACCCAAAACGTTATTAAGCATTAACGGTGATCCCCCATTATGAAAACAATTTATCCTCATTTTTCGAGAATCGCACATAGATACAAAGACATAAGAACAACAGATATAGAGCCAATTTTATTTATCAAAAAGAAACTGCAAAATTTTGATAGAATTCAGGCAGCAGACGTTGGTTGTGGGGTCGGTAGATATGATACAGAATTATTCCATCATCTGAGAGAGAGGCTTTATCTCACCTGCTTTGATTATAATCCTAGAATGTTGAATGAACTTACTAAGATTTTAAGAAAACACAAAATAGAAAACTTCAAAACAATAAATGCATCAGCAATGGCTTTGCCACTAGCAACCAATTCTTTGGATGCCATAGTCACTTTCAATGCCATACATCATTTCAAATTCTTAGATTTTCTGAAAGAAACATCTCGAGTCTTAAAAGAAAATGGGTATTTGTTTATCTACACTCGGTTACGGATCCAAAACAAAAGGAATATTTGGGGAAGATTTTTTCCTGAATTCCATGAAAAAGAGAAACG
>CBDUXJ010000085.1:0-8760 GCA_965371165.1 uncultured Syntrophobacterales bacterium
GGGCTCGTCGAAATGTCTCGGTCGAACGCCGGGGCTAGAGGATTTCATTGAAACCCTTTTTTCCCGGGTAAATTTCGGGATATAATTTAATAAGAAACCGGTGAGATCTCTGGAAAAGTTTCTCTTGCCTTATCAAAAGCTTTTTTCGACAATTCCAAGCACATTTTGATTCGACTACGTGGTAAATTCGCGCTCAGGGCTTCCTTTTTCAGTTTTTCAGTGATCTTGCGGTATTCTCTTGACAATGGCTCCTTTTTTTCTTAATTGAAAAGGGTTTTTTAGCATTGATTCCCTTATAGATTTTTCATTTTCGAGGATCCTGTTAGAGATATGGCCAAGCTCCTGCTTTTGATCATCGGTGTTATGCTGGTGAACAATTTCGTTTTGACCCGGTTTTTGGGTATTTGTCCCTTCTTGGGGGTTTCGAGGAGGACCGAGACCGCGCTGGGCATGGGGATGGCCGTGATTTTCGTGATGACCGTAGCTTCCGTCGTCACCTGGATCATCCAACGGGCCGTATTGACGCCCTTTGGCATTGAATATCTTCAGACGGTTACGTTCATTTTGGTGATCGCATCCCTGGTCCAGTTGGTGGAAATAGTGATCCAAAAGACGAGCCCGGTTCTCTACCATGCCCTGGGAATCTATTTGCCCTTGATTACCACTAATTGTGCCGTTTTGGGGGTTGCCATCTTAAACATACAGAGGGACTTTACCTTTGTCGAAACTGCCATTTTCGGCTTCGGTGCCTCTGTGGGATTCACCCTGGCCTTGGTCCTTTTTTCCGGATTGCGGGAAAGGATCGCCCTGGCCGACGTACCGAGGGTTTTTCAAGGAACGGCAATCGCCTTGATCACAGCGGGTCTTCTCTCTTTGGCCTTCATGGGGTTTACCGGCCTGGTTAAGTGAGGAAAGTATGTTGATCGCCATCTTCTGTTTAAGCGGGATTGGTCTTCTGGCGAGCCTTGGATTGGGGATCGTGGCGAAGCGGTTCGCCGTCGAAGTGGACCCAAAGGTTGAGGCGGTGGAGATGGTTCTTCCCGGGATGAACGATGGGGGATGTGGGTATCCGAGTTGCAGCCAGTTCGCCAGGGCGGTTGTGGAACAAGAGGCTCCCGTGACTGGATGCGTCGCCGGCGGAGAGGCCACGGTCAAGGCTGTGGCCGAGGTGATGGGTGTAGAGGCCACCTTTACCGAGAGAAAAGTTGCTGTTGTCTTGTGTAAAGGAGGGAAAGAGGAAAGCACCACCAAATTCACCTATAGAGGAGTGGAGGACTGCAAGGCCGCCGTTATCATATCGGGTGGGGATAAGGCGTGTCCTTACGGATGCCTGGGTTTAGGAACCTGTAAGAGGGTTTGTCCCTTCGATGCCGTGGTGATCTCCGAAGATGGTATTTCTACCATCGATACGGAAAGGTGCACGGGTTGTGGGATATGCGTCAAGGAGTGCCCCAAGGGGATCATCGGGTTGGTCCCCATTGGGAAAAGGGTGTCCATTCTATGCCACTCCGAGGAGAAGGGGTCCGAGGTCCGGGAAAAGTGCGAGGTAGGTTGTATCGCCTGCGAGACCTGTGTTCGGGTTTGCCCCTTCGATGCCATTTCCATGGAAGGGAACCTGGCCGTCTTGGATCATGAACGCTGCCGGGTCTGCGGCCTCTGTATTCCCCGTTGTCCTACCCAATCTATCGAGGCCAGGGATGAGCCCTTTCCTCAGGTTGAAATCGTAGCCGATAAATGCTCGGGCTGTGAAATTTGCAGTAAGATTTGCCCCGTTAATGCCATCGAGGGAGAGAAAAAGGAGGTTCACCGGGTCTCGGAAGGGAGGTGCGTCGGTTGTTCACTGTGCATTGATCAATGCCCAAAAGAGGCCATCCGGATAAGGGTTCCGGCAGATTTCTCTTTGGAGTTAGCTTCCCGATGAAAGGACTTTATGTATTTCAGGGAGGGATTCATCCTTCCGAGCAGAAATTTTCCCAAGATTCGCCCATCGAGGAACTGAAGGTGCCCGATAGGGTTGTCGTGCCGTTTTCTCAACACATCGGGGCTCCTTGCGAGGCGACCGTTTCTCCCGGTGATAGGGTAAAGAAGGGAGATCGGGTGGGACAGGCCACGGGATTTGTCTCCGTGAACGTACATGCCTCCATATCGGGGGTGGTCAAATCGATTGGTTCATTCCCGCATCCCCTTAGAAGGCTCCTGCCCGCCGTGGAAATCGAATCGGATGGAGAGGATACGTGGACCGATAAACTCAAACCCCATGAAGATTATATGGATCTCTCCCCTGAGGAATTGAAGGAGATCATTCGGGACAATGGAATCGTGGGGATGGGTGGGGCAGCATTCCCTACACATGTGAAACTGAGCCCTCCCAAGGAGAAACCCATCGATACGTTCATCATCAACGGAGCCGAATGCGAGCCTTACCTTACTGGTGATCACCGATTGATGCTGGAGGAGGCCGAGAGCATCATCGCAGGGGCCAGGATAGCTATGCGAAGTCTCGGGGTCAATCGGGGGGTTATTGCCGTCGAGTCTAATAAACCCGATGCCATCGAGAAGATGAGGGGATTGACCGGGGATATCCCAGAATTGGAAGTGGCCGCATTGAGGGTTAGATATCCCCAGGGCGCAGAGAAGCAATTGATTAAGACCCTCTTAAACAGAGAGGTCCCCTTTTCGGGCGGATTGCCCATGGACGTTGGCGTCATCGTACAAAACGTGGGAACGTTGTCGGCCATCTACAAAGCGGTTCGATTTGGGATCCCCTTGATAGAGAGGGTTACCACGGTAACCGGATCCGGGGTCCGCGAGCCAAAGAACCTGAGGGCCAGGATAGGGACTCCCATTAAAGCACTGATCGAGGCTTGTGGGGGGGTTACCTCGGAGATAGGGAAGGTCATCATGGGAGGGCCTATGATGGGGGTTAGCCAGTACAGTTTGGAGGTCCCCGTCGTCAAGGGAACCTCTGGAATTCTCGTCCAACCCCTACCGGAAGTTGAGGAAGGAGTTACCCAGCCCTGCATAAGGTGTGGCAGCTGTATCCGGACGTGCCCAGTGGGACTGATGCCAACGGTCCTGGCGGTCTTTGCCCAACGGGATCTGTTTGAGGAGGCCGACAGGTATGACGTGGCGGACTGCATAGAGTGCGGGTGTTGCAATTACGTCTGCCCGGCGAAGATACCCTTGGTTCACCTGTTGCGATATGCCAAAGCCGAAGTCTTAGCCAGGAAGAAGAAGGCGGCCTAGAATCTTATGGACGATCGCCAATTCATTCTTTCATCTTCGCCTCATATTCACGGCGGGGAATCCATTCCGCGGATTATGTATTCGGTGGTAGTGGCCTTGATTCCAGCCATGCTCATGGGGGTTTATCTGTTCGGGCTACAAGCCTTGGCCATTATCCTTTTATCCGTTGTAGCAGGTATGGCAACGGAGGCGGGGGCCCAAAGGATGATGGGAAGAAAGGTGACCATCGCCGATGGAAGCGCCATGGTGACCGGGATTTTATTGGCCCTCAATTTACCCCCAACGGTTCCGTGGTGGTTGGTGGTTGTCGGCTCAGCCATCGCCATCGTGATCGGGAAGCAGATCTATGGGGGATTGGGATACAACCCCTTCAATCCGGCCTTGGTGGCGAGGGTTATCCTCTTGATCTCCTTTCCCGTGCAGATGACCAACTGGGTTAAGCCAAGCCCGCTTTTCTCCAGGGCTATCGATGTTGTGACAACAGCAACCCCCCTTGGTGAGATGAAAACCCACCTCTTGGTTAAGAACAGCCTGGAGGGGTTTACCATGGGTGAGCTTTGGAACCCCTTCATAGGGAATATCGGGGGATGTATCGGAGAAACATCGGTTATTGCCCTGCTTATTGGGGCTGGATTTCTCCTGTATCGGGGTTATATAACCTGGCATATTCCCGTAACATTTGTCGGGGCGGTTATTATCCTCAGCGGCCTTTTTTGGTTGATCGACCCAGATCGGTATATGAACCCACTTTTCCACCTCCTCACCGGTGGGTTGATGCTGGGGGCTTTTTACATGGCCACGGATATGATTACTTCCCCCGTCACCTATCGAGGCATGATGGTCTTCGGAATGGGATGCGGGGTTATCACCATCGTCATTCGGCTCTTTGGCGGGTATCCGGAGGGAGTCTCTTATTCCATCTTACTCATGAACGCAGCCACCCCTTTGATCGATCGGTATACCCGGCCGACCACCTTTGGCTGGAAAGAGGTCCCTTCGCGGTGATGTCATGAAAGATATGCTCAGGCTTATCATAGTTTTAACATCTCTCTGCATCGTTTCGGCAATTGCCCTGGCGAAGATTTATGACCTGACCAAGGGACCCATTGCCCATCAGAAGAGGCTGGAGGTTTTACGGGCGATTAAGACGGTACTCCCCCCATATGACAACGAACCTGATCGAGATACGGTGAAATTGCCCATGGGAGTCGACAGGAGGGGGGATGAGAAAGAGGGGCTGTTTTACCGTGGTCGAAAAGACGGTCGCCTCGTCGGCGTTGCCTTCAAGGCAACCTCCCCCGAGGGATACGGAGGTGATATCGAGGTGATGGTGGGGTTATTGCCGAACGGGATGATCAATGGGGTAGAGCTCCTGTCTCATTTGGAAACTCCAGGGTTGGGAGCAAAAATTATTGAGGCGAAGTTTAAGGACCGATTCAAAAACCGGAGCCTATCCAATACCAAATGGGCGGTCAAAAAGGACGGTGGCGATGTCGATGGGATAACAGGGGCGACGATCTCTTCGAGGGCTGTAACCAAGGCAGTCAAAGAGGGCTTGGAGTTCTATAGAGATCATGAGCCTAGCATAGTGGGGCCCAGCCAATGAGGGAGGTAAGATGGCCATCGTGAGGGAATTCACTAAGGGTTTTTGGAGGGAGAATCCCATCTTCCGCTTGGTCTTGGGGTTGTGTCCCACCCTCGCCGTAACAACGGCGGCCATCAATGGAATCGCAATGGGTTTGGCAACGGCCTTTGTTTTGGTCTGTTCCAATGTGGTCATTTCCCTCCTGAGGAATTTCATTCCCCCCCGGGTGAGGATACCCTCGTTCATCGTGGTCATCGCGTCCTTTGTCACCATAGTAGACCTGGTGATGGCCGGCTTCTTTTTTCAGCTCCACAAGACCTTGGGCCTTTTCATTCCCCTTATTGTGGTCAACTGCATCATCCTGGGGAGGGCCGAGGCCTTTGCCTCAAAACATCCCGTCATGGATTCCGTAGCCGATGGATTGGGGATGGGATTGGGGTTCACGCTATCCCTCCTGGTATTGGGCTCCATCCGGGAGGTCTTGGGGAACGGGACCCTCTTCGATGTCCCCGCCTTTGGGCCGGGGTATTTTCCCTTTCTGGTCATGGCATTGCCCCCGGGTGCCTTCATCACACTGGGTTTTCTCCTGGCTTTGATGAATCGATTGGCTGCCCAAAGGCCGTCATAAAATCTCTTCCCCAAAACGATTGACATGAAGGGAAATACTATGTTAAAAATTTAACAAGCTCATTCTGAATAGATTTTGTCATCAACTGACCGTATCAACGGACATAATGGTCGAAGGTTCCTCACGAATTCTCATTTAATCACCTTCGGATATAGCCCATTTTGTAACGTACCCGGGTAGAAGGGGACAGATCCGAGTGTGAGAGGGGCCCGGGGGGGTTCGTTTTCCCCGAACGGATCGCGAGGGAAAGGAGAAGAGAGGTGTTCAGGATACTAGAGAAGAGGGAGATGGCGGAGAAGACGGTCTGCGAGTTCAAAATCGAAGCCCCGGACATCGCCAGGAAGGCTAAGCCAGGTCAGTTTGTGGTGATTCGAGCCAATGAGACGGGGGAGAGGATTCCCCTCACTATGGCGGGAGCGGATCCGGAGGCGGGGACCATCAACATCATCTTTCAGGTGGTGGGGAAGACAACCGCGCTCCTGAGGAGTTTTGGGGAGGAAGATGAGATCCTGGACATCATTGGCCCGTTAGGTGTACCTACTCACGTGGAAAAATTGGGGACGGTAATCTGTGTGGGTGGAGGAACAGGGGTGGCCGTCATGTACCCCATCACCAAGGCGTACAAGGAAGCCGGCAACCATGTCATCGCCATCATTGGTGCTCGAACGAAGGACCTGCTGATCCTTGAAGAGGAGATGAAGGCGGCCTCCCACGATCTTCGCGTTACCACCGATGATGGGAGCTACGGCCATCACGGTTTTGTCACCGATGTACTGAAGCAGATCCTGGATGAGGGGGACGATGTCAAATTGGTGGTAGGGATTGGTCCCGTTCCCATGATGAAATTTGTCTGTAAAATGACCAAGGAATATGACGTCAAAACCGTGGTCAGTTTAAACCCGATTATGGTTGATGCTACCGGAATGTGCGGTGCTTGCAGGGTCAGTGTCGGGGGGAGGACTCGTTTTTGTTGCGTGGATGGACCGGAATTCGACGGTCACCAGGTGGATTTCGATGAATTGGTGAAGAGACAGCGGGCTTACCTCACCGAAGAGAAGGTATCCATGGATACCTTCATGGGAGGAACTCCCGAATAATTCGATAGCAGAGGGAAACATGGCCGAGAAAGAAGCAAAGGGAAAGAGGGAGAAAGTTCCGCGGCAGAAAATGCTGGAGCAAAAACCCGAAGATAGGGTTAGGAATTTCGACGAGGTTCCCTTTGGGTATACGCCGGAGTTGGCCCGTCTGGAGGCCAGCCGTTGCCTTCAGTGCAAGAAGCCGAAATGTGTTGATGGATGTCCAGTGGAAATCGATATCCCCGCTTTCCTTCAGCTCATCTACGATGGGGATTTCATGGGGGCTGCCTGGAAACTGAAGGAGCAGAATAGCCTGCCCGCCATATGCGGCAGGGTATGCCCCCAAGAGGATCAGTGTGAAAAGGTTTGTATCCTGGGGAAAAAGGACGAGCCCGTAGCCGTTGGAAGGCTCGAGCGGTTTGCCGCCGATTGGGAGCGTTCTCAAGGGGAAATCGAGATTCCCGAAAAAGATCCTCCGACCGGGAAGAGGATTGCCGTGGTCGGATCGGGTCCAGCTGGCCTCACCGTGGCTGGAGATTTCATCAAGAAAGGCCATGATGTGGCCATATTCGAGGCCCTCCATAAAACCGGCGGCGTATTGGTGTACGGAATTCCTGAATTCAGGCTTCCCAAGGCCATCGTTCAGGCGGAGGTGGACTATTTGGCCAAATTGGGTGTGGAAATCAAGGTGGACTATGTCATCGGTAGGATCAAGTCCATTGACGAACTCTTCGGAGAGGGATACGATGCGGTCTTCTTGGGATTGGGAGCCGGTTTGCCGTTGTTCATGAATATTCCCGGGGAAAACCTCTGCGGTATCTACTCGGCAAACGAATATCTCACCCGGTCGAATTTGATGAAGGCATACCTCTTTCCTGAATACGATACTCCCATAGCCCGGGGGAAGAACGTGGCCGTTTTAGGAGCTGGCAATGTCTCTATGGATTCGGCTCGAACGGCCCTCCGATTGGGCGCGGAGAACGTGAGAATTGTTTACCGACGTTCACGGGTTGAGATGCCGGCGAGGATCGAGGAGATCCATCATGCCGAGGAGGAAGGGGTTGAATTTCACCTGTTAACCACTCCGACCCGTTTCATGGGCGATGACAACGGTTGGGTAACGGGAATGGAATGTATCCGGATGGAATTGGGAGAGCCCGATGAATCGGGGAGGCGACGGCCCATTCCCATTAAGGGATCGGAGTTCACCATGGAGTATGATTTAGTGATGGTGGCCATTGGGGCGGGTGCGAATCCGCTCCTTCCCACCACAACACCCGGCTTGGAGCTCAATAAGAGGGGATATATCGTGGCAGATGAGGAGGACGGGAAGACCACCAAAAAGGGGGTTTGGGCCGGGGGGGATATCGTTACTGGCTCGGCCACGGTGATTTTGGCCATGGGCGCTGGGAGGAAGGCCGCGAATTCCATGCATGATTACTTGATGAGCGGGCAGACGAACTGGCCATAGGTTCCCCACGGCCGGAGAATAATCAAAGCGGGAGGCAAGGTCCTCCCTTTTTTTGTGGCAGGTTGGCCATCAAGGCTTGTATCTTTTCTGCCATTTCGCGTAAAACTATGAAAAAAAGTTAGAGTTTATAGAGGGGCTGGGGTTGAGTAAAAGTCCTTAAGTTATTAAAAATACTACTATTATTTACTAAGAGGTGGTTGGCATAGAAAATGCAAAATTCATTCTCATTACGCTTACTACGTTTATTTACATGAGGTGAAAGAAATTGGCTGAATACTACGAGGATCGAGTCCTAACGACCGAGGAATCCTGTCGATACCTGAGAATTACAAAGCCCACCTTCTTCAAATACATCCGTAACGGTCGCATCAAGGCCACCAAGGCGGGCAAGGGATGGAGGGTCTTGTACTCCGAACTGATCCGTTTCCTCAATGGGGAAAGGAATAGATAATGCTTAAGAGGCGGGAACCCCGTGATTTACAAGGGTTTGCGGGGATACTGCTTCGGTAGGTTCTTCATCAGATCTGTATAAAATCTCCAATTCGTATTTCGAAAGGGCATCCACAGCGATGCTCTTTTCGTTTATGGTTTGCCCCATGTGTTCATAGATTTTGCGAAGGATAAAGGATAGCGGAGTTTTTCCACCCTCCCAACTTCTCCACGATTTGCTCACTAATTCCTGCCTTTGAAAGAAACCTTGGATTTTAGTTCTTATTGACATATCTTTCTATCTTGGTAAAATTGGTTCAGTCGA
>CBDUXJ010000086.1:0-8728 GCA_965371165.1 uncultured Syntrophobacterales bacterium
CAGGGCAGGGGATGCAGCGCAACGCAGCCCTTCGGCTTTACTCAGGGCCGTGAGCCTGTCGAATGGCAGATGGACTTTTTACGAAGCCGTCAATGACTCCCAAACCACTTGGGTGCAACGGGTCGTTGACGGCGATAAGCTTCTGCTCGTAACTGGCGAAAGGCTTCGGCTAACGGGGTTGATACCCCGCAGGTCGCAGGTGCACGAGTCCAGGAAATTCTATCGGGCGGCCAAAAGGGCAGGGTCAGTCATGGTTCTGGTTTATTGAAGATTAACTAAACACTCCAAACCCCATCCCGATTATCCCATATTTGAATCCGAAATCGTTAGTTATAGGCGAGATTAGTGGCCTTAATTCCAGGTTCATCCTTTACGGGTGTAGTACATGCGGGTTATATTTTCAACGGATCCTTAACCATGATTCATGTAAATTGGTGGAATTGACAAAGAAGACAAAAATGGCCGCCCGGATCCAAATAGTGGCCCATGAGGGGATAGACAAGGACTTCTTGATTCAGATCCGAACGTGGGCCGACGAGGTCTTGGAAAGGACAGGGTCTCCAGCTCCTCGTCTGTGCATAACGATATGGAAAACCATGGGGGAATTGCAGGCATTTTATCGGAAAGAGAAGGAGACGCTCGGTGTCGTCACAGGAGAGGAAATGGACTTCTTGGCCACCCATGATGCATGGAGAGGCTATCCAAGGATCCATGTCTGCCAAGAGAGGCTGAAGGGAATCCCAGGTGACATTGTCCAGGGAGTAATACACCACGAGATCAGCCATGCTCTGCACCATGGGACCCCAGAGTTCTACACCTTCCGGTTCTCAAGCAGGCTCCAGCAGGTGGGACGTACCCACGGCCTCGATCTACCTCATCTCCAGCAATGTGTCTACTTCCTCTCCGTGGCCATCAAGGATCGGGAGGCGGTTCAACAGCTTGCCGAAAAAGGACTTGCTTTCAGCCAAGTGGCACTTCTCGAGCACCTCATTTCCGATACTGACGAAGAGCGCCGAATCTGGGAGGTGGTTCGCGGTTCTCCTGTCCTGCGGAAGATAGCTCTTGCGGCTTTCCTCAAGATCCTTCTCCCCATCCAGGCCATGATTTCGGTCGGAATCGAAGAGGCCCAAACCCTTAGGGATCAATGGAATGAAGCCTACGGATGGCTTTCTGAAAAGGAACAGGAGGATCTTTTGCGGTTGGCCCAACATACCATGAACCTTGAGGGAGAGACTTTTCAGGAGCGATTAGAGCAGGTAGTCCTTCAGTTTATCACCTAATTTTGAAAAGCGACCCAAAACATCAATGCATTTAGTACAGGATGAATTAATCAGAAACCGTAGCTTTGCATCTATCTCGGGTCGCAGATTTCGCAAAGGGGGCGACAGTGGTGATTAAACTCCAGGCCGAATTTTAGCCTTTGCGCTTCGAAAGGATCATTTGTGCGGTGAAGGAGCCCGAGATGGCCGCCCCGATGATCCCGTGGGCGGGTCGGGTGTAATGGCCCGCCAGATAGAGCCCCTTGATTGAGGTCCGATTATGGGGCCTATGGCGGCCGAACTGCTCCGGGGTAGTCGCCAAGCCGTACATCGCCCCCTGCTCGTTGCCCGTATACCTTTCAAGGGTAACGGGGGTCGCCGCCTCCTGAAAGAGGATTTTCCCCGTCAACCCCGGGACTACCCTGGATTCCACATGGGCGATGAGCCTTTGGGCCATCTCCTCCTTAATGGCTTGATATGACTGGCGGTCGGTTCTATTCCATCCGTTCCGATACCCATAAGGGGCTATGGAAAGTAATTTAACGGCATGGGCTCCTTCCGGAGCCAGGGAGGGGTCGATCAAGGAGGGGACGACCATGATCACCGTTGGGTTTTCAGGGATTTCCCCCTTCCTGAGCATCATGTACTCCTCCTCCAGGTCAGAAATGGATCGGAGATACGTGAAGAAGGGGAGGGAGTCGAGCTCTGCATCTGCCCTTACCCCCAGGTAGACGATGAAATTGGAAAGGGAATATTCGAGGCGATGCAACCTTCTTGTAAGGGATGATGGTGGTCCCTCGGAAAGGAGCCTTTGGAAGGTCTGGGGGAGGCTTATATTGGAAATGGCCGTGGAGGTCTCGATCACCTCGCCCTCGTGGGTGACTACCCCTTTAACCCTATTCCCTTGGGTCAGGATCTTTACGGCCTCGGTTTGATACCTTATGCTTCCCCCCCTTCGCTCAATTGAGTTTGCCAGGGCCTTGGATATGACACCCATGCCGCCCTTGGGGTAATAGGCCCCCTGGGATACGACCTTATCGAGGAAGGTTGCTACGAAGAGGAAAGAAAGCCGGGAAGGCGGAACCGTTACAGGAAGGGATGACAAGGCCATTTTTATTTCATGTCCCTTAAAGAACCCGTCGAGGATAGCCTCATGGGTGGTTCCGCTGAAGCGAACCAAATTCCGGAAGAGAAGCGGGAAGAGGGCCTTTTCATACCATTTGATATCGGAAAGGGCCTTCACCTCAGCTCCGATCCTCGAGATAATCCTGTCGTAACGCTCTATCCCTCTTTTCTCCTCGGGGAACATCGCCTTCAGCCGTTCGATATAATGGCTAAATCCCCCCCGTCGGAGGGCGATTTCAAAGCCGGCATAGATATTCCGGATGGAAGCGACCTTGACGAATTCCAGCTTGACGTCGATCTCCCTCAGGAGGGAGTCGAATTCCCCGCCCGGCTCGCATCCTCCAACGAAAACCCCTGTGGCATCGAAGGTAAACCCCTTTCTCCGAAAGGAGACCACATATCCCCCGGGCTGGGCACCCTTCTCCAGGAGCAATACCTTCACACCCGATTTGGCCAGAAAGGCCCCGGCCGTAAGCCCTCCTATTCCCGTCCCTATTATTACGACATCATAGCCCATGGTTTCACTTTTCCCTTCGCTCCGGCTTCAGGAAGATAACCAGCAGCGGCGGAAGGAGGAAAAGGGAGGTCAATAAGCAAGACCCGATCCCCAAAATGATTATCCATCCCATGGAGGAGAGGACCCTGTACTGGGCTATAACTAAGGAGCCAAACCCAACCATGGTGGTAAACGAGGTCATGGCTACCGCCCTTCCCGTGTATTGAACTGCCCCACGGATATCGTATCGAGAATCCTCCAGGTATCGATGGATGATGTGAATGCCGTCATCGATCCCGATCCCGACGATCATGGGGATGACCAGGCCATTGAGGTAATTGATCTTCCATCCCAGAAGGGACGTCAAACCCAGCATCCAGGTGATGCCCACCGATAAGGGGACGAGGGCCAGAAGGACCACCCTCCACCTCCGGAAATGGAGGTACAGGAGTAAAACCACCGAAAGGATGGCGAGGGGGGCGATTACGAGTAAATCCCTCCTCACCATCCTGAAGAGGTCGATACTGATTAGATCGAGACCCGTGACCCCAGCCCGTCGGTCAATTTCCCTCAGGTCCCTCTCCAACTTAACTAGATCCAACCGATCCCCCTCGTAGAGAACCGTCAAGACGCCCCTATAGATGTCCTGTTTTCTTATGAGATAACGTTTGAACCATTTTCCCATAGGGGAGGAATGTAACCTACGGAGAATGGTTTCGGGCATTAGGAGAGTAGCCCTGTCGTTGGGGCTGGACAATCGATCCATCCATTTGAAGGTCTGCTCAAATGGTTCCAGCTTGAAACCTTGGCCTATCAGTTCGCGAAGGAGACTTTCCCGAACTCTGGTGAAATCGATGGATTGTCGAAGTAGATGTCTCCTTCTGCGTTGCTCCTCCGCCGAGGGGATGAGGTGGCTGAGGGAGGATATGGAGAGGATTTCTCCCCTCTTGTGGTATTCCCCCATCCGATCGACCAACGATTCTTCCCTCCTGAGGAGGCTGTCCAAATCGCTGTCCTCCAGAACCACGAATGCTTCCCGGTTTCCCCTGGGAAACACGCGTTCCAGATGGGCATAGACCTCAATGGCCTCTATTCTCTTCGGCCCCAGGCTCTGTAAGTCCGCCTCAAATTCGATCCCTAGGGCGAACACGGAAAAGACAGCGGTGATGAAGGAAAAGACGATGATGAAGGGATGGGGATGTCTTTGGAGAAAATGGGAGAGGGCTTTCAACCCGAAATCCCTGAGCGGCCGATACGTGTAATGATCCTTTCCCCTTGAGTCCCTCCAGACGAGAAAGGAGGGGAGGGCGAAATAGATGCTGATGAGGCAGAAAAAGAGGCCCGCTGCCACCAACCCCCCGAGTTCCATGATGCCCTGAACCCTTGCCATCAGAAGGGTGCAAAAGGCAAGGATAGTTGTAGTCCCTCCTGTTAAGATCCCCGAACCCGTTTCCGTCAGCGTCTTCTCCATGGCTTGCCGAACATCCAGTCCCAGAGACCTTTCCGAATGATACCGGTCATAGAGGTGTATGGCGAAATCGATTCCCAGCCCGATTAAGATGGCCGCGAAAGCGCTGGTCAAGATGTTCAATCGTCCGATGAGGAGGGCAGCCATGGCCATGGTTATTTGCACCCCTACCAGGAGGGGGAATCCCACGAAGAGCAATGTGATGGGCCGACGATAGGCGAAAAAGAATAAGATCAGGACCAGGGCAAAGGCCGTAATCATGGAGGATTGCATGTCCAGGCGAAGGCCTGTGGCCTTCTCGAGGACAATGGGATAAGCTCCGGTATATTGTATAGATACCCCTGGCCCCAAATCGAGGAGGGGCTCTATGGCCTGGAGCAGCTTCCGGGAGAAGGTCAGGTCGGTGGCCGGTCGAATGGGATCGGC
Organism: uncultured Syntrophobacterales bacterium; assembly: GCA_965371165.1. Lineage (GTDB taxonomy): Bacteria > Desulfobacterota > BSN033 > WVXP01. Next base: position 4,775 of record CBDUXJ010000086.1, read on the forward strand.
GATGATCAGCAGGGACCGGTGATTTTGGGAGAGGAAGTATCCGCTTTGATAATCGATGGCAAACCCCCTCGTCCCCTGTTGGAGATGGTCCGTGAGGATCTCCCTGAGTCCAAGGGGATCAAGGGCGATGAATTCCTTCAAGGGGGGGGAGGCTTGGCTGAGCAAGATGGCCCTGTTTTGGAGAACCTGCCTCCCAATGGCCTCATCGGTCAGTTTTCGAGAAAGCGTTGGGATATCCTCCCGATCCAGAAAGAGCTCTGGATTCTCGAGGAAAAGTCGGAGAATCGGCTTCAAGCCCTCGTAATCGGTGGCCTCGAGGGCTCGGAATTGAACTGATCCCAGGGCCCTCTGCCCGTCCACGCGGACCTCCTCCAATTCCGCCACGAAGAATTCGGCGGTCTGAACAAGGTCTTGGGTGGACGCCCCTTCCCGCCTGGTTACCATGAAGAAGAGGTGATCCAGGGTGCCGAAATCCCTCAACTTGTCCATGAAGAGCTTGAGGGGTCCCTCCTGTCTCTGGATGAGGCCGAAGATGTCCGTCTTAAACTCCAACCCTCCCGTCGTTACAAAAGAGGCGATGAGGAATATCAGGAATACCGTCAGGACAGCCCGATATTTCGATGAGGCGATGTGGGCAACTTTCTGTAAAATCCTCTTCTTCACTACGAGACTACCCTATGATTGCATTGGGGGAAAGGGCGGGGCTGAGATTACTATGTTGTATCCCCTTTCAGTCACGTTTGGACGTACAGGTCTTGCACATCATGCTTCTGGCCTTTAAAATGGCGGTGAGCCTTTCTCACGGCCGGCCAGAGCCCTATGTTCATGGGGCCGAATATGATGAGGCTCCTTCTCAGGGCAAAGGGGTTAAGGATCCGCTTCACCATGGATGGTATGGAATAGAACCCCCGGTTTACCTTCCAAAACCCCTCTTGGAGCTGATCGACCGTCATCCGCTGAGGCCTGAAAACCACGGTAGCCATATCGTATCGGCTCCAATCCTCGGTCAGTATTCTCCCCTCCTTCTTTAACCTCCGATATACCCTTGTCCCCGGAAATGGCGTGAGAATCGGCAAGAAGGCTCCCTCGATGTGGTTTCGCTCCGAAAAATCGAGAAACTGGTCGAAAACGTGGGGCTCATCGTAGTCGTAGCCGAAGACAAATGAGGCATAAACCCCGATACCGTGTTCATGTAGCCTTCGAATCCCGCTCTCGTACTGGTCGATTTGGTTCATCCCCTTACCCATTACCCTCAGGTTATCCTGGGTGAGGCTCTCGAAGCCGATAAACATGCCATGACACCCAGCCTTGGCCATCAAGCGGACGAGCTCAGGATCCCGGGCAATGCTCATGGGCCCCTGGCTCACCCACCTCAACCGGTGATGGGAGAGCATGGTCAGCAACTCTCGGGCATACCGGATATTTCCAATAAGGTTGTCGTCCACGAAGAAGATGTAGGCCTTGGACCCCTCCAGGGTATCGAGCTCCTCCTCTATCCGCTCGATAGGCCTCGTCCTGTAGCTTCCCCCGTATATAGCCGTCACCGAACAGAATTCGCAGTCATAGGGACAACCCCGGGTGGTCTGGACCAGATTTTGGAAGAAATATCCCTTCTTATCCAGGAGGTCTCTCCTGGGCAAGGGGAGCCGGCCCAAATCGGTTTTCCTCTCCTGTCTGTAGAAAGGTTTTAACCCATTCCTCTGAACATCCTCTAAGATATCGGCCCATATCTCATCGGCTTCTCCGGTCACCACGCTATCGCAATGGGCTTTGGCTTCCTCGGGTAGCCAGGTTGGATGAATACCTCCCATGATGACCGGTACACCCCTCTGCCGGAATTCCCTTGCGATTTCATACCCCCTGGGAGCCAGGGGGGTCATTGCGGTGATGCCCACCAGATCCACCTCTTCCGTGAAGTCGATGGGGGTTAGGCTTTCGTCGACGATGGAAACCTGATGCTTCCCTGGGGTAAGCCCTGCCAAGAGGCAGGTGCTGAGAAGGGGAAATTTAAAGGAGATCACATCCCAAAAGCTATTCTTGGGCCACCTGGGTACGATCAATTTGATCTTCATACGTTTCCCCTCTATCCGGATCGACCGAAGAGGCTTATGATCCCTGAAGGACGTCTCTCATTCGCTTCCTTTCGGTCTAACATATTCAGGAACCTTGCGGAAAGGAACACTCATAAAACGGGAAACGATCACACAAACGAACCACAACAAAGCAATAATAAACCATATTGGGGGAAAATGCGACCACCAGGGTCAGGGGGTTTCCTGGCTTTCTGGGGAACACCGTTGTCCCTGAGTGTAATCTTCCGGAGAAGTGGGGTACCCATCGAGGGTGAGCAGAACGACGAAAGGTGGCCCTTTGAGCCTATCGGTTGGTTAGAGAGGTATGCAATTTAGCTCTCAGGAGTTGTTTGGCTGAGGAATATCTGCCCTCGATTTAGAACTGTTAGATAGAGGGTTTCTGATTAATTCAAACGCCTAATCAACAGAATTGGTCAGGATAGTCGATACCATAGCATCTTGTATTCGAAAGCAGGATACTGATTCTTATTGACTTTTAGGGATTTTTTGCCTATATGGGCTAAATACAGAATTAAGCTGTCTTTCCACATACACTGTCGCTCAGGTGGACCAGAGCCATGTGGCCACATCCCGTCACTGTTTTGTTTTTCTCAGTGGCTGCGGCCGTTGAACTCTTCGGTTGAGTAACGATTCGTCCTAACAAATGAGACAAGTCTGATCTTGGCTGGTTAGTCGAGTGGCCATTATCAATCAATAATTAGATATAGTCTGCGTGGTCATTTTATGAATAATAGGAAGTGGACACGAATTGTATCATTTATATTTATAGCTATATCTTTTCTCACAATTAGCAACTGTGTGAGAGTTACCGTAAATAAAAAAAAATTTGTTAGTTATCGTGGGTCGATCCTGCACAAAGGAAGGATGAGAACCTATCTAATTCATATTCCTCCTTCCTACAACAAAGAAAGTTTGATACCTCTCGTTATTGCGCTCCATGGAGGTGGGGGTGACGGTAAAAGAGCAGAGAAATTTACGCTTATGAGCCAACAGTCTGATAAGGATGGATTTATCTTGGTCTACCCGGACGCGATAGAGGGTCATTGGAACGATGGCCGAGGGGTCAATAAATATCGGTCCCACAGAGAGAACATTGATGATGTCGGGTTCATATCCGTCCTGATCGATGTGTTGGCAGAAGATTACACCATCGACATGAAAAGGGTTTATGTAACCGGCTCATCCAATGGTGGCCTGATGTCCAACCGTCTTGCTTGTGAATTAACAGATAGGATCACAGCGATTGCTCCAGTCATCGGATCTATCGCAGAAAATATAGCGGCTCGGTGTCCTCCCACACGACCCATTCCTGTTTTAATGATTAACGGAACGAATGATCACATGGTGCCATGGGAAGGTGGATATGTTCGTTTTGGTCGTAAGAAATTGGGCAAAATTTTGTCCATTCCCGATACGGTCAATTTCTGGGTTTCACATAATGGTTGCTCGCCAATGCCAGAAATAACCTGGGAATCCGATATCGACCCGGAAGACGGAACCCGAGTCCGCAAAATAGTCTATGGAAAATGCAAAGATGGGGTTGAGGTGGTTCTTTATGAGATTCAGGGTGGTGGGCACACTTGGCCGAGAAGCCCCAGATATTTGCCGAAGTTTATCTTTGGTAAGACAAGCCAGGACATCGATGCGAATCAAGCCATTTGGCGGTTTTTTAAAAAATTTAGAAGGTAGCTCGGAAACAGTATTAAGGTTGAAAGGTTAAGGATTTCGATCTTGAATTAGAGAAAAGGCTGGGTTATTTGGAAGGGAAAGAGATTAACTGACGATTATTACCCTAATCCGGATAGGGCCTATCTGATAATCCATAATTCTTCTAAGAAATAAAAATCGTAAGTAGTTGATT
>CBDUXJ010000087.1:0-8697 GCA_965371165.1 uncultured Syntrophobacterales bacterium
TGATGGTCCTGAAAATTTCCTTGAGTAAGAACGGGGCGATGCCTAAGGAGGGCTCATCCAACATGAGGAACTTAGGGCGGCTCATGAGAGCTCTGGCAATAACGAGCATTTGCTGCTCCCCGCCGCTTAGGGTTCCCGCTTTTTGGCTCTTTCTTTCCTTGAGAATTGGGAACATGCTATACGCATTCTCAATCCCCTCTTGTACTTCCTTTCGATCGGTTCGAGTGTAGGCGCCCAGTTGGAGATTCTCCAGCACGGTTAAGTAAGGGAAAACGTTTCTGCCCTGGGGGACCATGGAAATCCCCTTCCTTATCCTCAATACCGGAGAGTACCTCGTGAAATCCTCGTCTTCAAATAGAATCTCGCCTTGCCAAGCGGGGAGAATGCCAAGAATGGCTTTGAATAAAGTGGTTTTCCCAGCCCCGTTGGAACCAATGATCGCGACAATTTGTCCCCTCTCCACCTCCAGGGAAACGCCCTTAACCACCTCTAACTTTTCGTATCCCGAATGTAAGTTCCTTACCTCAAACATTATTCCTCAGCTCCGAAGTAGGCATCGATCACCCTTGAGTTGTTCTGAATTTCCTCCGGCGTCCCTTCCGCGATCTTTTCTCCATAATCGAATACGACAATCCTCTCACATAAGTTCATCACCACATCCATGTTGTGCTCGATCACGATGAACGTCTGACCCCGTTGATTCAATTCACGGATATGATCCATTATCTTCTCCCGCATCGCCGCCACGACCCCCGCTGTAGGCTCATCCAGCAACATCAACTCCGGCTCGGGCATGAGCACCATGCCGAAATCCAGGAGCTTCTGTTGGCCAAAAGACAAGTTCCGCGCAAATTCGTCCTTCAAATGAATAATGTTGAGAAACTCCAGCATTTCAACGGCCCTTTCCCGGTCACCGGTATCATCCCTCTGAAACAATCGGGAAAGAAGATTCCCCCGATGTTCCTGAGCGGACAGGAGCATATTTTCCAAAACGGTCATGTCCTGAAACAATTGGATAAGCTGAAAGGTCCTTCCGATCCCTATCCGGGAGATTCTATCCGCTTGCAATCCCGTGATGTCTTCTCCTTTATAAAAAACACGGCCATCTGTGGGTGGATGGACATGGGTAATGCAGTTAAAAAAGGTGCTCTTTCCTGAGCCGTTGGGGCCGATAATGGCTACTAACTCCCCCTTCTCAACCTGAAAATCCAGTCGGTTGACGGCCATCATTTTGAAAAAGTGTTTGGTCAGTTGTCTTGTTTCAAGGAGTGGCATAGGAACCTTCCGGCACTACCTTCTCGTTCGAATCAGGGCGGGTATCGATCCCCTGATTCGGTCCACGACGACCACGAACCCCTCTCGCATGAAGAGCATAACCAGAATCAAAAGGAGACTGTAGATAATAAGGTAAACCGATTGAGCCATCCTGAGCACTTCGGGGCCCATCGTAACGATGATGGCGCCGATGATGGGCCCTTCGATCCTTCCCATCCCGCCGATGACAACCATGACCAAGAATTCAAGGGATATAAAGAAGGTGAAGGCATCAGGGGAAATGTACCTGAGGAGTGGGGCAAAGAGACCCCCACCCACTCCGGCGTAGAATGCGCCTATTGCAAAGGCCAGGAGTTTATAATTGCGAAGGCTTACCCCATGGGCCTGTGCCGCCACTTCGTTTAACCGTATGGACGTGAATGCCCTCCCCCATTTCGATGTGGCGATCCAATATGAGGAGGCGAACGCCAAGATACCGAAAAACAGGAGCAGATAGTAGTAGTTGAGATCCGGGGTAAAGGTTAACGCTCCGATGGAAGGTCTGGAAATGCCCGTGATTCCCGTGGGTCCACCCGTAAGCCACCCCTCTTGCAACATCACCAGGAAAACAATGGTATTGAAGCCAAGGGTGATGAGGGCTAGGTAGTGGTCTTTCCATCTCAAGGCTGGGAACCCGACGATGGTCCCAAAGAAGGAGGCAACGAGCCCTGACAAGGGGAGAACGAGCCAAAAAGACCATCCCTGGGCGAGCAAGAGGGCCATCGTGTACGCCCCAATCCCAAAAAACGATGCATGGCACAGAGAGACCTGGCCAGCATACCCCAGGGTGATGTTGAGACCTATGGCCAGGATGATATGGACAAGGGTTAAGCTCGCCACATAAAGGGTGTAATCCTCCAAAAACGAGGAAAGAATGCAGAGGCCCCCTATCACGATACCCCAGAGCAACCATCTCCTCACTCGATTCCCCCCTCAGTAAGCTTCCTCTTTGATACCCGCGATGCCTTCCGGTTTCACCAACAGAACGATCATCAACAAGACCATGGCGAAGGCGTCCCGGTAAGCCGTTGATATATAGGCCGCAGCCAAGGTTTCGGCCAGGCCGACGGCAACTCCTCCAACAAGGGCACCCTTGATCTGGTTAAACCCCCCGACAATCGCCGAGATAAAGGCCTTCACGCCCACGTAGACCCCAATGTCATATCTCACATACCAGATGGGGGCTGCCAAGATACCGGCGGTTCCGGCCAGGACGCCATTGATAACAAAGACCATCAGGATCATATGCCTCACGTCGATCCCCATGAGTGTAGCCGTCTCTCTGCTTTGTGCCACGGCCTGCATCGCCTTTCCCCATTTGGTCCGTGTGATGAAAAGATGGAGGATAATGATAATGGACGCAATGACAAGAATGTTCCAGATGTCTTCAGGTGAAAAGATGATGCCACTGATCTTGAACGGCTCGGTGCTGAAGATAGGGGGGAAAAAAAGGGTTTGGGGAGTCCAGACGGTCTGCATCCCGTATTTGAGGAAGCCTGAAAGACCCAGGGTGGCTATTACAATGACGAGCACCCCTCCGGGCAGCAGTTTCCTGATCATCAGCCTCTCAAAAAGGTATCCCATCAGACCGGAAGCCAACATTGTCAGCGGGAGAGACAACCAAAAGGGGAGCTTCAAAACCAGGTGGAGGGCCACCATCACAAACATGGGGACCATAACGAACTCACCCTGGGCAAAATTGATGGTCTGTGATGTCTGCCACAAGAGGACAAAACCAATGGCTACCAGGCCATAGAGAATCCCAATGTACAAACCGCCCATCAACAGCTGGATGAAATCTGCCATCTATCTCCTCCCCCTTCTGGCCTCGCCCAAACCCTCAAGCCCTTTCCGGGAAATTCATCGTGAAAAGAACATTCCAGCTCCGGAAAGATACACTCCTTGAAGAAACCCTTTATTTCTTATAGTATATGGGTTTTTTCTTGCTGTCGGGTCCCTTCAACGGAGGCAACGCCGCCGCGACTCTCGGTTTCGCACGCTTACCATCCCACACAACCTCTGTGAGGTAGTCCCATGCGTGCTGGTCTCCGAATTCATCGTAGTAGAGGTTGCCGCCAACGATATTCTTTTGCACCTTCGGAGTAATGAAAACCTTGTGCATCTTTGCCGAGAATTTTTGCGTGTCAAAGCCTCCCGCCAGTTCAATTCCAGTCTTGGGCATGTAGATGCTGTTGTAACCCTTCATGAACTCATTGTCGGGCCAGTCGCCGTAGAGTTTTTTGTATATCTTGGAAACGCGCTGAGAGTTGGGCTCAGGGGAGGTGTACTCAAATCCCGTCATCCCATAGACCCCTGCGGCCGCTTCTTTCGCAAGCCTTCGGGTATCCTCCGAGATAGCCGAGTTCGGTCCGAAGACCACCTTGAGCTTCAGACCCATCTTTCTCAACTGGCGGTAGAAGATGGCGGCCTCTTCCTCAAGGAGATAGGCTAACACGGCATCCGCTTTCTTTCTCTTCATGGTATTTAACTCCGCCGAATAATCAGCCTGTTTCTCCTCACAGGCCATCGTTGCCACGAGTTCCGTATTCCATTTCTCCTTGAGATACTTTACGACCGTCTCCTTTGCACCGATGCCGTAGTCGTTGTTGACGTGGAGCATCGCTACCCGTTTCGGTTTCCTCTCCCCCATAACCCAGTTCAGGAGCTTGGGCATCTCAAATCCCTGTTGGGTAGAGGTACGCCAGATGTACATGCTTCCCTTGGTCGAAATCCTCCAGTTCTCCGAGCCAACGAATTGGGGAACCTTCGCTTCCTGGGAAAGGAACATATTGGCGAGGGTGCTGGAGCTGTAAATGGGACCGGCTATGGAAAAGGGCTTCCACGCAAGAGCTTTCTTTACGGCAGCCACCGAAATGGCCGGTTTGGTTTGGGTATCAAAGATCTTGTATTCAACCGGCCTCCCGAGAATGCCTCCGGCCGCGTTGATCTCCTTGACGGCCTGTTTCACCCCCTTGGTCCAGTAATCCCCCAAGGAAGCCGCGCCACCCGTCATTTCGACGACCACTGCAATTCTCACTGGCTCCGCCGTAACGGCGGACCCGAATGAGAAAAGAAACAAAAGAGATAAAATACTTACGGAAACTAAGGTTTTTCTTAACATACTCTTCTCCTTTCCGAACCGAGAGGTTCATGAAAACGCTTTCAGGCCCCTCTTTAAAAAGGGGCACCTCCTTCTTGGATAACGCCTCACCTCCTTTCTGCCATGGAGTAACTCCCTCTTATACATCCTTGAGAAAATTTGTCAAGAATTTTTTTACTTTTTTTACCTTAGTGCTTTAATTCGCAAATACAGTGACGCATTTTCTGGAGTATGATCTCAGCAAATGCTCACTCCATTCGGGCAGCACTAAGTCCTGAGTAAATATGTTCGTAACCGAACTTATGAATCGAAGGACTTAGAGAAATCCAGCGAGGGATTCGTCTTATGAAGAAGGAAACATTCCATCGTTCTTGACTTTCTTCCTCTAAATTTGAGTTGCTACTGTGTAAGCCTCGGAAACTGCATCGATTGCCTTTCTCGGTTCACGGCAATCTCCGATACAGTTTATCCGTGGAATCTTTCCCTTTAAATTATTCTCCAACTGGTCAACAGACCTATAACCCAGAGACAAAATCAGCTTTTCCCCTTGAATAAAGGTGTCCTGGTCCCCATTGAGCATCACCCTTACCCCGTGATCTTCACACGAAATAATTCTTGCCCTTGTCAGAAGGGTAACTCCTTGCGCTTCCAATCGACTCAACAGATCTTTTCGTGATATGAGATCCATATCTAGGGCTATCTCTTCCAACATCTCCACGACGGTAACGGTTTCCCGCCTCTCCGAAAGGAAAAGGGCCACTTCAGCTCCTTTGGCACCGCCCCCCATGACAACGACCTTTGATCCATTGCCGGAATAATCTTCCACCAGTACCTCTTCGGGTGATTTCACATAAGGGCCATCGATGCCGGGAATTGGGGGAACATTTGGAACCGCCCCCGTAGCAATGATCAGTTCATCAGGGTTAAACTCCAGGACGTTTGCAGGAGTGGCTTCCTTCTCCAGTTCATAGGGAATGGATAACTCGTCCATTTGTCCCCTTAAGTAATCGAGAAACCAACAAAGTTTCCTTTTAAAAGGTGGAACACCTGCGAAAACTAACTGCCCTCCAAGAATATTCTTTTTTTCCCACAGTGTTACATCATGCCCTCTCATCTTTGAAACTCTCGCAGCTTCCATCCCACCCGGGCCACCTCCAACAACCAAAACCCGCTTTGGGTTTTCCCTGATGGGGGATGCCTTAAAACGTGGCAATTTTCCCACTTCAGCGTTTACAGTACATCGAACGGGAAGATCCATGAAAGCCCTTCTTCTGATACAACCCTCATTGCATGAGATGCATTTTCGAATGCCCTTTTCTCGACCACTCCTTGTCTTACTGGCCCAGTCTGGATCGGCGATAAGACCGCGACCGAGAGCTACAAAATCGGCTTTCCCTTGGGCCAGGACTTCTTCTGCAAAATCCGGTTCTCGAATTACCCCAACCGCAATAACCGGAACGTTGACCACCTTCTTTATCTCCTCCGCCAAATAGACTTTCCAACCCTGCTCATATGCCATGGGCTCAATAGAGAGGGTCCCTGAGGGATGCATAGCCGCGTGTGTTCCGGCAGAAACGTGAAAGGCATCAACGCCCTGGCCCGCCAACATGACGGCGATCTGCTTTGATTCCTCGACCCCCCGGCCCCCCGCGATAAACTCATCGCCGCTTAATCGGAAAATAAGAGGATATTCATCTCCCACAAGTTCCCGGATTCTTCTAATGACCCTGATTGCAAAGAGAAGACGCCCTTCAATATCTCCCCCATATTCATCCGTCCGGTTATTGCTGTAGGGAGACATGAAATGGGCCATGAGATATGCATGGGCCCCGTGTAATTCAATGGCGTCGAAATTGGCTTTCTTTGCACGAAGCGCAGCTTGAGCGTATTTTTCAATGATCGCCGCGATCTCATTACCCGCAAGCATCCTTGGCGGAGAAAGATGAGGTGCATAAGTTATATTTGAAGCCCCAACCGGCCCCTTTCCCTCTGACTTTGCCGGTACTGCCGATGGTCCGCTGTGATTGATCTGAATTGCGATCTTGGCTCCCCAATAGTGTACCGCCTCCACGAGGCGACTAATGCCGGGAATAAACCGATCTTCGTCCAATCGAAGTTGGGTAGCCCCCCCTCTTCCAGCGGGATAATCCACACAGCAGTTTTCCACAATGATCAATCCGGTTCCCCCTTCGGCTCTCAGCTCATAATAATCCATGAGAGCCTCGGTAATACCTCCTGTTTCACTGGGATAATTCGTGGCCATAGGCGCCATTACGATGCGATTCGGAACCAAGAGGTTTCCTATTTTCCCGGGATTGAAAAGATGTTGATATTTTCCACTCTTTCCCATGCAACTCGTCCTTCCATCAATGGATTGGCCATAAAGGCTATGTTGTAAGGTTGGATAGACCGATAAGAGATAATGTTAATATACTGCTCGTCCTCCGCTGATATCGTAGCATTGCCCGGTGGAAAAGCTGCATTCCTCTGAGACGAGAAATTTGACCAAGGCAGAGACCTCAGACGGTTTGCCGAAGCGCCCCATGGGTATCTTTGAGAGTAATATTCTCCGCTGTTCTTCCCCCATCTCCTCTGCTATACGGGTCTCTATGACCGCCGGGGAGATACAATTAACGATGATGTTCTGTTGAGCGACTTCCTTGGCCAGAGATTTTGTAAAGGCGATAATCGCGGCCTTAGATGTACTGTAGGCGCTCATGTTTGCATTGCCCTCTTTTCCAGCTATAGAGGAGATATTGACAATTCTTCCACTTTTTTGTTTCAGCATGAGAGGGATAACTGCCTTACAACAGAGAAAAGTCCCCTTCAAATGGGTTTCCGTAACTCGATCCCAGTCTTCCACCCGGTATTCCCAAACTGGTACGACAGGTCCTAAGATCCCGGCATTATTGACAAGGATATCCACCTTTTTGAAATTTTTAAAAATCTCATCCACCATAGCCTTGACCTGGTCCCATCGGGCCACATCCACCTCGAAAAACAGGGATTTCCGCCCCATCGATTGGATTTCCTTCACAGTGCTTTGTCCAAGTTCCGTTTCTATGTCAACGATCATGATATCGCTCCCATCCCTTGCTAATCTCAAGGCAATCTCTTTACCAATTCCCATGGCGCTCCCAGTAACAATGGATATTTTCCCCAGTAGATCATCCATATCGTTCCCCTCTCACGAATCATGGAGTATTATGGAATAAGCACTGCTTTCGTAGCTTCTTTATCCCTCATGAGATGAATGCCCTTTTCGGCTTCATCTAACCGTAAACGGTGAGAAATCAAGGCATCCGTGCTGACCTTCTTGAATTCAAGCCATCGGAGGGCTTGTTCGAAATGCTTCGGCATAAACGCAATCAGCCCCAATATGGAAATCTCCTGTCTGGCCAATGTAATGGGCTCCAACTCCCCGTGATGGGAATAACCCAGGGCTGCGATCTGTCCGGCCCCCCTTACCATCTTTATCGCCATCTTAAAGGACTCGGGGGTTCCACCCACCTCGATAACCACATCAGCACCGAGGCCATTGGTCAGGTCCAGCACTTCTGTTACCGGATCCCCCTGATCCGTCACGATGGTCACATTGGCACCCAATTCCTTCGCCTTTTCCAGACGAAGCTTATCTTTTTCCAAACCAAGAACCACGATCTTTGAAGCCCCGTAGGAACGGGCCGCCTGCGTAAGCAACAGACCCAGGGTCCCCGGCCCGATGATTACAACGGAATCCCCCAAGGAAAAACTAACCCTATCGAAAGTATGAACCACGATTGAAAGGGGCTCCACAAGGGCGGCTTCCTCAAAGGAAACGTTCTCAGGCAGCTGATGAACCGCCGCCATTGGAACCTTGAGATACTCTGCAAAGGTCCCGTGGGAGGTTATCCCAAGATGATCCCATTCTGGACAAAGGTTGGGCATGCCTTGGTGGCAGTGATAGCAACTTCCACACCCAATGATCGACTCCACCGTAACCCTATCCCCGATTTTCAAACCCTTAACGTTTCTCCCCAATTCCGTGATGATCCCAGAGCCCTCATGGCCTAACACGATGGGAGTCTCCACGGGAAACCTTCCCCGATAGGTCCACTCATAGAGAAGAACGTCGGCACCACAGACTCCCGAGGCTTTGATTTGGACCAGGACATCTCCGTCTCCAACAGATGGCGTATCAATGTCTTTAACCTCAAAATTTCCCGCCCCCGCACCAAACGTTGCCCCCGGGGTCGTGAGAGCGCCCCCGGGAGGAGGGCTGGCCCGGGGCGCGACGGGGCGAG
>CBDUXJ010000088.1:0-8646 GCA_965371165.1 uncultured Syntrophobacterales bacterium
CCTCATTCCTCAGGATTTGCGCGCCTTGCATCTGGATCTTTTTTCTTTGCCGTCCGATTTCGACTTTTTACAATGACGTCAAGATTAGAGGTAGCCAAATGAGGAATCGAAGCTTAAAGGATGGATCTAAACGGGTTGTGATTACCGGGGTGGGACCCGTTTCCCCTGTGGGTATAGGAAAGGAACCCTTCTGGGAATCCCTTTTAGAGGGAAGGTCGGCGGTTAAGCGCATTGACTTCCCCGGTTTCGATATGGATCAGTATAGAACCCAAATCGCCGCCCCTATAGAGAATTTTAACCTTTCCGACTATGTGATCGATACGAAAAAGGCGAAATATTTGGGTAGGACTTCCCGATTCGCCATCGCCGGAACCATGTTAGCCCTCAGCGATGCCGATTTGCCAGTAGAATTGAATGAGGAGAGGTCGAAGGAGGGGCAGTATCACCTGAAGGATTTGGATTCCTTCAAGGCCGGGGTCGTTTTGGGCATTGGGGTTGAAAATATGGACTTACTGGAAATGTATCATGAAAATTTCCTTGAACATCGGGGACCGAAGCGGTTATCCCCCTTTGGATTACCCCACATCTACATGAGCTCAATCGCCTCCAATGTGGCGGATCGATTTGGCCTTCGGGGGTCTACCTTTACGGTTTCATCAGCCTGTGCCTCCGGCACCCACGCCATTATCAATGCCTATCGCCAGATCCAGGAGGGAGCTGACGACGTTATGGTCACCGGAGGGGTGGATGCCTGTATCACCCCGTATGTTTTCGGCGGATTCGTAGCTCTCAGGGCCATGTCTACCCAGAATGATGACCCGAAGAGGGCGAGCCGCCCCTTCGATGCTCAAAGGGATGGATTTGTCATGGCAGAGGGGGCGGGAACACTCGTTTTGGAGAGATTGGAACACGCCCTTGCAAGGAATGTCTCGATCTATGCCGAACTCATCGGATATGGGATGACGGCGGATGCCTATCACATTACCGAACCCGATCCCCAAGGCAAGTCCCTCATAAGGGCCATCAACCTTGCGTTGGAAAGCGCTGGCCTTAGTCCACAGGAGATAAGCTATATCAATCCCCATGGGACGTCGACTCTGCTGAATGATGCCGTGGAGACGCTTGCGATTAAGGAGGCCATGGGGAAATGGGCTTACCACATTCCCATCAGTTCAACCAAATCGATTACCGGCCATACCATGGGGGCAGCAGGTGGACTCGAAGCTGTAGCAACAGTCCTGGCTATCCAGAGGGGAATGATCCACTCAACCATCAATTACGAGTTTCCAGACCCCGAATGCGACCTGGACTACGTGCCCAACCAACCACGGAGGGTTGGAGTCAAAACCGCCATGTCCATTTCGGCCGGATTTGGCGGGGTAAATAGCGTTATTATCATGAGGCAATTTGAGGGAATTTGAGCCCAACGCCCTACCCACATTTACCCGAGACCTACGGAAGGCATTAGGATCTCCTGTCGAAGGCGCTTCGCCTCATAAATAATGGGATACGAGGAACTAAATAGGTTCGAATCGGAGGGTTACAGGCGGGCAATGATTTGATGAGGAAGGGAGCGATGTCACAGTTGCATATTATAATCCTCGATTCTAAACAAACCGCCGGAGTGATTGAAGAGGAGTTTTAGGATGTCCTTCACATCCTTCCCCTTATATTTGCATAGCGCCCAGACTTTGTATAAGGTGAAGGTGTTAAGGCTGACAACCTTGGTGGGTTCCATCCTCGTAAGGGCTTCTTTTGAGAAATCCGCACGTTTATCCCTATCGGCCAGGGAAATATTATGATGGACATTTGCGATGATGATCGTCTTTTCGCCATCCTGCTTTTCCCGTTCAAATTGCAGGGCCTGATTGAATTTACCATTATCCCCTCTTACCTCATGTTCCGACCCGATGACCTGCATGCCGAAGGTCATATGGCTTCCGGGAATCTTAATGATTCGGTCCATGGTGGGATATTTGGGCGTCTTGGTCACCTGGAGGCCCAAGTCCCTGAGGACTGAGTGGACTGCATCGACCAACATTAACTCATTCTTTCCCCAGAGAATATATTTCACCGTATCGAATTCATCTCTTTTTTCCTCAGATTCATCGTGTTCCTTGTCCGTGGATTCCTCCCCTCCCCGCTTTCCCTTGAACATTCTCTCCAGTTTCCCGACGAAAAACATGGCCAATAGACATCCCAAAGGAACGTATAGTTTGGCCATATCCGAATATTTCACTGCGGCGTAGATACCGAAGGTAGCCAATAATAGTTGGAAGAGGAGAAGCATGTACATGAAGTTCCCCTTTCAAACCCGCTTATCCTTAAGTTTGAAGCAAATTTTGTGCCAATTACCGAAGGAGGCAGGCGTGAACCACTAGGAATATTATGTAATAAAATTGCGGCCTTTAGATCCCTCTATGTCAGGAAAGTAATGGCCTTTTGAAAAAAATGGTGGCATTATGGAAAAAGTACTATTTCCCCCCTTTTCCCTCTTGATCCAAGAAGGGTTCATTTCTTTGCCTCCTCTTCCCCCATACTTTAATGGAATGCTTCTCCAGTGGTAACGTATCACCTAATTCCCATGCGGAATATGAACTATCCCAAAGTGGAGCGACCGACAACGAACTTTCCCTTCTTGAAAAATCTTGCCATTTCAATTAGGATAGTCTATCAGTTTTTTCCCATCAAATATCATGAAATCGATAAAAACGAGGAAATTTCTTCTGGCTTGTCTCTCCGGTTTGCTCCTTTGCATCATCTTTCCCAAATTCGATATGGAAATCCTCGCCTGGGTTTCCCTCGTCCCATTGCTCTTTGCCATCCAAAGGGAGAGTCTCCTGACCAGTCTGTATCTGGGCTTCACCACGGGTTTCGTCTCTTTTCTCGGTATTCTCTATTGGATTATCGTGGCGGTCCACACCTACGGGAGAATCCACATCATCCTGAGTGGCCTTATCCTTTTGCTCCTGGTTGCTTATCTGAGCCTGTATGTGGCGGTATTCGCCTTCCTGCTCAACTACATAAGGCGGCGAATTGGATGGAATATGGTGGCAGTGGCCCCTTTTCTCTGGGTCTCCCTTGAATACGTCCGCTCCTTTTTCCTTACGGGATTCCCCTGGGCAACCCTCGGGTATTCCCAGTATATGAACCTTCCTTTCATCCAAGTAGCCGACATAACAGGGGTCTATGGTATCTCATTCCTTATCCTCCTGGTCAATTCGGCGATTTATGATTTTATTTCCATCATGGGACGCAGGGAAAGACCTCCTCCTCTCCGGGAAGGCGTCGTCGTCTTGGCCATTCTCTTCGTAGTCTTCGGATACGGCATCGCCCAGATCAAAAGGGTTGAAAACATCTCCTCCCGAATCTCCTTCCGACAGCCTAAAGTGAAAATCGGACTGGCCCAGGGAAACATCGATCAGAGTATCAAGTGGAATGCCGCCAACCAAGAGGAAACCCTCCGGATTTACCAAAACCTCAGCTCCGTACTGGCACAGGAGAAACCATCCCTCATCATTTGGCCTGAGACGGCAACTCCCTTCCTCTTCCAGTCCGAAGAGAGATATAGACCCTGGGTGACAGAGGTTGCGGAAACGACCGGTGCCTATCTGCTTTTCGGGAGTCCCTCATTCGATTTGGTCAAGGGAAAGGTGGAGTACTACAACAGCGCCTATCTCATTTCCCCGGGAAAGGAGGTCATTGGGAGATATGACAAGATTCACCTTGTCCCCTTCGGCGAGTATGCGCCCCTCTCCGAGTTCCTCTTCTTTCTGGGAAGCCTCGGCACGGTGGGAAACCTCTCTCCGGGAAAACTCGTCCAGAATTTCCGTTTTCCCTTAGGGGATTTCGGCGTCCTGATCTGTTACGAGATCATCTTTCCCAATCTCTGCCGAAAGTTCGTTAAGGAAGGAGCCGACTTCCTGGTCACCATTACCAATGATGCCTGGTTCGGGCGAACCTCCGCCCCTCATCAGCACCTATCCATGGCGACCTTCAGGGCCATCGAAAATCGGGTTTCTATTGCCAGGGCGGCCAATACCGGGATCAGTGCCTTCATCGATGCCAAGGGGGAGATTCGGAAAAGGAGCGGTCTCTTCACCCGGGAAACCCTCGTCGGTCAAATAGGCCCGAGGATCGGAGAAACCTTCTATACTCGATACGGCGACGTATTCGTCCTTATCTCATCGGCATTCGCGTTCCTCTTAATCATTGTGGCCTACTTTAAGAGGATACTGATCTTGTTTTGACCATGAAGGGATGTATTGGAGGGTGAAATGATGAAGTCTTTCTTCCTTGGAGATATCAAAACCCATCTTTGCGGTCTGGATACCAACTACGAAATGGATTCGAATTGAGCAGAGGAAAAACGAGCCATGTATGTGGTCAGGTAGGCGGCGGCGATACCGTTTAGAATTCCCGTCAAAATGCCGAAAAGGAGGAGAACCGGCAAGATGTAAAAGACCTCCGAGTGTCTGATGAAAAGGAGATAGACGATCGTCAACTGAATGATATTGTGGGTGTAAGCTCCCATAACGCTGATACCCACGAGGCTGAAGAAGGCCTTAAACTTCCTGTATGCAAACCCCATGACAAGGGTGCTCCCAATTCCACCCCCCATCCCCAAAATGAATGCAGGGGTCATGAAGGTTCCCATGAGGATCGTTCCTAAAAATACTCGTAATATCGTCACCATCAATCCGACCCTCAAACCATAGAGGACGATGGCCGTTAAGACGATGATATTGGCGAAACCGAATCGAAGCCAGGGGATGGGCGAGGGGATGAACATCTCCATGCTGTGGATGGTGATAGACATCGCCACAAGCGTTGAGACAGTGGCATTTCGTTTGATCTTTCCCACCACCTATTCCTTCAAGAGACCGCTTCTTCCTTGAATCGTACACCCCAATTTCAGGAGCCGAAAAGTCCCTCTATAGCACATAAGGAGAATCACCGACTCACCGCGTCAACACTCTCCCTCTCATCCCCCGTTATCCGAACGATCACCCTATTGGGGAGGCAAACCAAGGTCTCGCGGGCCCTGCGAATGGAACCGGACTTGACACAGAGCTTGTAGGGGCAGGGAGAATCGAGCACCCTAACCCCCTTCTCCGATATCTCCACCCTGGTCGTGCCCAATTTCCCTTCCACCGGGATAAGCCGGTCCTCGGCCAGGGAAAAATTCCCAACCTCCTCTCCATCCAATTCGATCACGACCCCTTCCCCTTCGCGGTGAAAGTGCCTTATCGCGGGAAAACTCATGAGAGTTACAATGACCAATCCCCCGATCAAGATCTTATCCGGTAAGGTGAGCATGGTTCTGTCGTGATTGATTGGCTATCGGTACATGGAGGAGAAAGACCGGATCCTCTGGGTAAAGAGGTCATCCAAACCCTTTTCATCCTTGGGAGACCATCCGAATACTTTCTCCCACACCTCCTGGCTCTCCATACAGAGGTAGATGAAAAGGTTGGGTTCGTAATCCCGTAAACACCGAACCACCTCCCGATACATCTCCACCCTGAGGGATTTGAGATACCTGAACTTTCCATCGTTACCCGGAAAGAGCTCCCCCCAAAGGATCTTGGAGGTGGGAAATCGATTGCGAATGATCGGTTTTAAATACGGTGGAAATCGAAACCCCCCTAAACTGACCCATATTATCCCCTTCCCATCGATCCTCTCGAAAACCTTTTCGATAACGCCTCGGTAATCCCGTTTCCACTCCGGGTAGTAGATGAGGGGATCGAAATGAAATCCGATGGGATACCCATGTTGCTGACATCTTTCCGCGGCAACAAGCCTCTCCTCCAAGGTCGAGGCACTCCGTTCCTCCGCGGCGACCACCTTTTCGGGATTTATCGACCAAGAGACCGCCGTTTTCCCCCCGTGGTCCAGGCCCAATAAGTTATCCACTTCATTCGTTTTCGTCTTCAGCTCGAAGATGACATTTTCCTTTTCGGCGAAAAAGGGAACCAAGGCCTTCGAAAACCGTGTCATTCCATCGAGGGCGAGGCTATCACCAAGTTCCCCCGTTCCCAGGCGAAAGATTCGCTGCGGATCGCCGGAGAGCCTTCTCTCCACCTGGGCAAACAGCTCTTCGATATTGACGTAGATAGTAATTGCGGGGTTATTGAGATACCCTTGGAGGATGCAATAAGAACAATCCACGGGACAGTTGATTACTAGATTGATGATCTGGTAGCGGCAACAGATGCGTTGATGGGTGCCCGGGCACCGCTTCACAAAGCCGCCTTTCTGTCGGGTAATGAAAAGGCTATGCTTCCCTTCACCCAAGGGATCCTCGAAGGAACTGAGCTGGTGCGCGACCTCCTGATGATCGTTCACCAGGACCATGGGAATCCCCTCCGATTTGCTCAAAATTCCCTCCGCAAGGGGGTCCTCCATGACCCCTCGATCCAGGAAGATCCTCCTCACCCCATGTCTCGCCATGGATTTATCACCCCGATGGGGGAGCGACGCCTTCAAAGGGCCATTTCGATCATCTCCCCCAGCTCCTTCCGTTCCAAGGCTTCCATCAATTTCGAGATGATGTCTTTGAATTCAACCACATTCCCGAAGCGAAACTCCACCTTCAATTGATCCCCTTCGAAGTAGGGAGGGGGTTGGAGGGATATCCCAGGGCTCAACCTCAGCCTCTTTCGTTTTTCACGAAAGGCATTTTCCAGTTCCGTTAGCTTAGGATACCTCATCTCCCGAAGCCGTCTTCTAACCCGATTGGTCTTTTGTACCTTGGAGATGGTGATATTGGAGACTATCCCCTCTATTTCGCCTCGGATTAAGTCCTTCACCGTCACACCATCCCTTAGGGAAATTTCCCGTAAGAGGGTCAAAACCTCCTTCAACGTATTCTCCCCCAGTTTCAGCTCCGAAACCAATTTTCCTATCTCTGCTTGATCTTCGGGGGCGAATTCCAAGAACTGGGTGGCGTTCCCCAACGATACCTCCTTCTCTACAATATATCGCTTTATCCGGACATCCAGTTCGGCGAGTTGAGATATTTTTTCCAGGATTATTAGGTTTGGTTGTAGGCCGAGCATGAGCATGTAATCCCTGACGATTGAGTCCCTTGAAAGCCCGAATTGATGAACGAGTTTGTGGAGAACCATCGATTTCTCGATAAGATTGAGGCCACGGGTTGTGAGGTTTTCGTGAAGGGCCATCTGAAAACCATCCAGGTCGCCCAGTTGCGATTTCCGGAAAGAGAAAGCCTCAATTTCTTTCAAGCCCAATTGCTTACAGACAGTCAACCTCTTGAATCCGCTCATCACCTCATAACGTGTCCCCTGGGATTTTTCCCTTACTTTCTCCCTTACGATGATAGGCTGAAGAAGACCCACGTGCCCTATGGACCTCATGAGACCCTCGAGATTGGGGTGAAAGGTCATTGAGAAAGGGTGATCCCTCGAATCGATGGCGTCAATCCCTATCCTTCTGAAAACCCGACCCATTGCAGTACGATCCAGTTCGGTTTTCTTGATCCCATAGTTACCCATATGCCCCATACCGCTTGGCCAACTCTTCATACCTCCTCCCCTCTTCCCCCTTGCCCCTCTTGTAAAACCCACGGGATAGAATGTAACTCTTCCTAACCAACTCCTCCGCGGCCATCCTTTTTTCCTCGGCCTTCAGGTTTTGAGAGCTCAAGAGCTTCTCCAGCGCCATGATCCGATATCGGTCATTTCCCCAAGACCGAATAGAGAGCTGATCCCCGTGTCCCCCCTTTTTTATGATGAGCTTTTGGTCGATAAAGAGAACGGGGTAACGGCAGGTCACCCGGAGCCAGAAATCGTAATCCTCACATACGGGAAGGGTTTCGTCAAAACCCCCTGTTTCCTCAAAGAGGGCCCTTTTCATCAGAGCCGAAGAAGGGCTGATGATGCACAGGGGTAAACACTTCTCGAAGATCCAGCCCGAATATTTGCCATGTCTCTTCTTTGGATTCACCCTTATCCCTTTCCTTATCCAGATCTCATCGGTATAACAGAGGGGGAATTGGGGATTCTCTTCCATGCACTTAACCTGGATTTCCAATTTCTCCGGTTCCCATAGATCATCGGAATCCAGGAAGGCGAGATACTTCCCCCTGGAAACCCTCGCACCCAAATTCCTGGCAGCACTGGCACCCCTATTGTCTTGAGAAATATACTTTATCTTGTTCCCGAAGACCCTCAAGGCCTCACCGGTCCCATCCGTCGATCCATCATCCACCACCCAGAATTCGAAATCCCGGTAGGTCTGGCTCAGGACAGAATCGATGGCATCTTTTACCTTGGGGAGCCTGTTATAGGTGGGTATGACCACCGAAACCACCGGCATCCCATTCCCCTCTATGCCGCTTTTCGAGTCCTCTTTTTCAGCCTGTTAATTCGGCGCTTGTAGATTTCCGCCATGCGAACATCCCTCTTCTTGACCGCCTCCTCCTTCAGTGCCTTAAATTCGCGAATCCTCTTCTTGAGATCTGCCGCGGGCCCCTCAGCCTTTTTCTTCTCCTTCTTCACCTCCTTCTTTTTCTCCTGCTTCACCTCCTCCGCTTTCTCCTTCTTCACCTCCATCTTTTCCTCCTGCTCCACCTCCTCAGCTTTCTCCTGCTTCACCTCCTCCTTTTCCTCCTGTTCCACC
>CBDUXJ010000089.1:0-8605 GCA_965371165.1 uncultured Syntrophobacterales bacterium
TCTATATCCCATATATCTTGATATGGCTGCCTTCAATTTAACAGGGCAGGGGATGCAGAGCAACGCAGCCCTTCGGCTTTGTTCAGGGCCGTGAGCTTGTCGAATGGCAGATGGACTTTTTACGAAGCCGTCATCCTTGCCTCAATGAAGTCCTCAAACACGAGGATTGTACAGATCATGGATTAGAGTCCGGAATCGAGGGGTATGTCTACTTCAGCTCCCTTTCGCTCTGCTGAGAGATAAGCGGCATAGAGGACGCCCACGATATCGCTCGCCGCTAGCATGCCCGACTTAGGTTCTCGCCCGGTGGCAAGAGCTTCCATGAAGTCCTGGATCTCCTGGGGGTAGCCAAACATGAAGCTCTCATCGGGGGCAGGGTTGGTCCAGCCCTGTTTGGTTCCGATCTTCTCCACCACGTAGATATCGGCAAGCTGTTCTTCCCGGGGGTTGTAAAGTTCCATGGCGTTGAGGGGACTCAGGTTGCACCGAGCCCGATGGTTGTTGGCAAAGATCTCGAGGTAATTGTGCACACCTCCCATTACCAGCTCCGAGGCGAAAACGTCGGCAATCATCCCATCGTCGAAGACAACGTGGATTTGACAGTAGTCCTCGATATCCTCGTAATCCGTCCTGAGGAATCCCTTGTCGATAAAAAGGGGATTGCGAGTAATCTCATGGGTTCTGGCACTGACCGCCTTCGGTCGAATCGCCTTTCCATCGCGGGCGAGGCCCTCAACTTGCTTCAGGTAGAGGATAGCCGATAACGGATGGCAGCTCTTGCCCACTATCGATCCTCCTCCCGAGAACCTCCAGATTCCATACGCCGGTGAAAGGCTCCCTGAGTGGGATTGATCCCCCAGAGTCCACAGTATCTGCCCTTTCGTTTTAGCAATGATCTCGGCTTCCTTCTGTACGGCCGGGGCGTAAACCCAGTTCTCCGCGTAACACAGTTTCTTACCGCTCCCCAAAGCGGCGGAAATGATGCGCCGAGCACTGGCGACCGCTTCCTCCAGCATCTTCTCTTTCGAGAAATTATTTCCCTTGAAACTCGTATTTCCCGGGGGACCATAATAGCCAGTGAAGGGCTTTTCAACTACCACGTGTTTTTCCGCTTCAAAGGCGGCGATAGCAACCGGTTCATGAGCGTATCCAGGAGTGCAAACGTCCACTACATCCACTTCGGGAAGCATCTCATCGAGGGATCGAAAAGCCTTGATCCCCCGCTCTTTTGCAAATTTTTCACGATTCTCCCTCGTAACCGACGTAACACCTACCACATTGACATCCAAACCAGTTACTCGCTGATAGGCCTCATAGTGAAACTCGGCGGCATAACGACTACCAACAATTCCAACGCGGATTGGCGCGGCCATCATTGTGAACCTCCTTCGTCATAAACCACTACCTGGAACAAAGATAGATCCGAACTTACGAAAAGTCAACGTCCGGGCCAGCTATTCCATTCGTGCTGTTGAATAGTATACTCTCCTGAACATCTCCCGTTCGAGTGAATGAATTGATTTTCGCATAACACCTCCAGACAATGTATATTGTAGACTTACTACTTCCGTGCTAAAATGCAAAAAATCCATATCGAAACCTCAGTATTTCCAGGAAATACCGGGTTTGCAGGTAACCCAAACGGGGAAAATACCGTGAGGGAACACGACTCTGGCACATTTTTAAAGGAACTCTTTGGTCTTGAGGGCAAAGTAGCCGTGGTTATTGGGGGCACCGGTGTGCTCTGCGGGGTCATGGCGTGGGGGCTCTGGCGAGCGGGGTGCAGAGTTGTTTTGGTCGGGCGGAATCGCGGAAAGGCCGAATCGCACTTTCGGCGGTGGGGAAGTCCTCCTGATGAGGCACGTTTTTTCAAGGCTGACGTGACTCGGCGAGATCAAGTGGTCACAATTATTCCCGCCGTGATGGATGGGTTCGGCTGTATTGACATCTGGATCAATGGAGCAGCCATAAACCCTCCCATCCCCTATTTTGATATCACTGATGAGGAATTCGAACATATTCTCGATACCAACCTGAAAACGGTCCATATGGCCTGCCAGATCATCGGCAAACACTGGATTGAAAACGGACAAAAGGGATGTGTCATCAACATGTCCTCTATGGCGGCGGTTCGCCCTTTAAGCCGAGTATTTGTGTATAGCCTTACCAAAGCCGCTCTTTTGAACCTGACCCAAAACCTGGCCCGAGAATGGGCCGTCCATGAAATTCGGGTCAACGCCCTCTGTCCCGGTTTTTTTCCGGCCGAACAGAACCGAAGAGTTTTGGACGAATCAAGAGTGAAGGCCATTATGGACCACACCCCCATGAGCCGATTCGGGGAGGCGGAAGAGCTGATTGGTGTCACCCTTTTGCTCGCATCTGAGAAAGCTGGTAGCTTTATCACGGGGTCGAACCTCGTGGTAGATGGCGGTTTTTCCGTTACGTCCATTTAAGTCCGATTGGAGGACAAGATGCGAGTCTTGATCACGACAACGTCATTCATGGATACGCCTGGGGCCCATCATGATCTTCTCCGAGAGCAGAAATATGAGATGGTCACAGCCAAGGGGCCGCTGGAAGAAGATCAGATGATCGATTTAGTGGGAGATGTAGATGGCATAATCTGTGGGGATGATGCCATTACAAGAAGGGTGATTGAAAAGGGCCTACCGGGGCTCAAGGTTGTCAGCAAATACGGGATCGGTGTAGATCGGATCGACCTTGAGGCTGCCCGTGACTTGGGTGTACCCGTGACCTTTACTCCAGGGGTAAATGAGGTTACGGTAGCCGAGCATGTCTTTGGATTGATGATTTCCCTGGCCAGGAACATCCCCCAGGAAAATCAATGGGTAAAAGAAGGACAGTGGAAGCGGATCACAGGACACGAACTGTGGGGGAAAACCATAGGAATCATTGGAATGGGGCGAATCGGCAAGCAGGTGGCAAGAAGGGCGCTCGCCTTTGAGATGAAGGTATTGGGATGCGATCCGATCTGGGATGATCCCTTTTGCCAACAGTATTCTGTGGGCAGATGCCTATTGTCAGAGGAAATCCTTGAGCAGTCTGATATCGTCACACTGCATATGAATCTTAGCCCTGAGAATCGCTATTTTATCAATCGAGATCGACTCAGCTTGATGAAACCGACAGCCTACCTGATCAACTGTGCTCGTGGGGGACTGGTCAACACGGTTGATCTCTTGCAGGCTTTAAAGCAAGGAAAGATTGCGGGTTATGCGGCCGATGTTATGGAACATGAGCCCCCTGATTCAAATGATCCTCTGATTACAAGCGGTTTGGAAAATATCATCCTAACTCCCCACATCGGGTCCAGGACCTATGAGAGTGTAGTCCGACAGGCAACTATGGCCGTCAAGAACCTGGTCGCCGTGCTGAGGGGTGAGGCGCCGTTAGCACGAGCAAATTAAGGAGGTTGGAATGAAAAAACGAGAAATTGGTTTAATAGGTTTGGCCGTCATGGGGGAGAATCTCGTTCTCAATATAGAGAGTAAAGGATATCCGGTCTCTGTGTATAACAGGACTACGGACAAGGTGAGGAGTTTTTTGGAAGGTAGGGGCTCAGGGAAAAATATCCTTGGGACATACTCGATCGAGGAGTTGGTCGGCTCCCTGGCTTCCCCTAAACGGGTTATTCTAATGGTGAAGGCGGGCCCCCCTGTGGATGAGCTGATCGATCAGATAAAACCCTACCTATCGAAGGGAGACATTCTCATTGACGGGGGAAACTCGTTTTTCAGAGATACCGAGCGACGGTGCAAAGCCTTGTCTCCGGAAGGTATCCACTACATGGGGACGGGAATCAGCGGTGGAGAAGAGGGGGCTTTGAAGGGGCCCAGCGTCATGCCGGGTGGACCCAAAGAAGCCTATAATCGCCTGGCACCTGTGCTGACCAGGATTGCTGCCCAGGTGGACGACGGACCCTGCTGCACGTACATCGGTCCCTCAGGGTCCGGCCATTTTGTGAAGATGGTGCACAATGGGATTGAGTATGGTGACATGCAGCTTATCGGTGAGGCGTACGATATCTTAAAAGCTGCCTTGGGTCTGGAACCGGCGGAACTGGCCGATATTTTCGCCCGTTGGAACGAAGGGGTGCTCAATTCTTTCCTCATCGAGATTACGGCGAAAATCTTCACGAAAATCGACGAAGAAACAGGGAAACCCTTGGTGGACATGATTCTGGACAAGGCTGGCCAAAAGGGTACGGGGAAATGGACTTCCCAGACGGCTTTTGATCTGGGTGTGGCCATTCCAACCATCAACGCGGCCGTTGAGGCGAGGATTTTGTCAGCGTACAAGGCAGAACGACAGGCGGCAAGCAAAGCCCTTGGGACCCCGCAGAAGCGATTCGAAGGCAAGAAGGAGGATTTGATCGAAGTGGTTCATGATGGCCTTTACGCCAGCAAGATTTGCAGTTACGCCCAGGGAATGGCCATGATGAGAGCGGCTTCAGAGGAGTATGGTTGGAACCTCAACCTAGCTGAAATCAGCAGGATTTGGAAAGGTGGTTGCATTATTAGGGCCCGGTTCCTGGATCTCATCAAGGAGGCCTATCGCCAGCGATCGGATCTTCCCAACCTGCTTCTCCACCCGGAATTCAGTTCCTGGATATTGAAAGCGCAGGATTCCTGGAGAATGGTCATCCATACGGCGAACAGGCTCGGGATTCCCTGCCTTGCTCTCAGTGCTTCCCTGGGCTACTTCGATAGCTATCGGCGGGATCGGCTGCCACAAAATCTCACCCAAGCCCAGAGGGATTTCTTCGGTGCTCATACTTATGAGAGGGTGGATCAGGAAGGTATATTCCACACGGAGTGGAGCGAGGACTGAGAGCGGTTTAGAAGAAGGGAGGGCCATGAAAGATTTATACCTGATCCCCGCGGAGAAGTTGAAAACCTTCGGCGAAGGGGTATTCAAAAAAGCCGGGGTACCCCGAAAAGATGCAAAAACGGTTGCTGAAATCCTTGTGGAGGCCAATCTTAGAGGGGTAGATACCCACGGTATCTACCTCGCCAACCTCTATGTACGCCGATTGCAGAAGGGTTTGATCAATCCAACCCCCCGATTTCACTACGAAAAAAAGAGGACAGGGGTAGGGATTTTAGACGCCGATTTCTCTTTAGGTCAGCTGTCGACTCTCGAAGCTGCTCGAAAAGCTGTAGAGATGGCTCAGGATACCGGCATGGGTATTGTGACGGTGAAGAATTCAAATCACTTTGGAGCTGCTGCCTACTACGCGGAGTACTGTGCGAAACGAGACTGTATCGGTTTGGTAATGTCCGATGGGGAATGTGACGTCATTCCCTTTGGGGGACGGGAAAAATTCCTCGGCACCAATCCGATCTGTTGCTGTATTCCCGCTGGAACCTATCCCTGGTTTTGCATGGATATGGCAACCAGCGAAGTGGCCTTCGGCAAGGTTCGTGCGGCTGCCGAAGCCGGGAAAGCAATTCCACCCAACTGGGCAGTCGATCGGGATGGGAAACCGGTTACCGATGCCACCAAAGCGTATGCCGTTGTCCCGATGAGTGGACCCAAGGGATATGCCATCGGCCTGATGATCGAAATTCTTTCGAGCCGCCTGACCGGAATGCCCTATGGCGCCCACATCGTTCGTAAGTTCGATGACTGGGAGAACAAAGCCTTCATGGGCCATTACGTTCAGGCTATTGATATTTCAGCTTTCTGCCCGGTTGATGAATTTAAGAAACGGATGGATGAACTCTTTGCGGACCTGAAGAGCCAACCGAAGGGCCCTGGGGTTGATGAGATTCTGGTACCGGGAGAGCCTGAGTGGCGGACCAAGAAGTTGCGAGAGAAGGAGGGATGTCCGATCAGGGAGGAAGATGTAAACCTCCTTCGGCAACTCGGCCAGGAGTTGGGGGTCCGTTTTCCGTCTGAAATGCACGGCTCAACAGGCGGAAAAAAGGAGGAGATTCTGCCATGACCCTTTCGATTCGAGATCAATCATCCTGTCAATTTGACATGGTGAGCCTCGGAGAATGTATGATACGTCTGAGCCCTCCCGGCCATGAGCGCTTGGAATTTGCTCGGCACCTGGAGGTATGGGTTGGCGGGGGAGAATACAATGTGGCTTATTCTTTGGCACGTCTGGGCCTCAGAACTGGATGGGTGAGCAAACTCCCCCAGAATCCCCTGGGTCGCCTCATAGTGAATCATGGGAGAGCCGTTGGGGTAGATATGCGGCATGTGGTTTTGGTTCCCTATGACGGGGTAGGAAAAAGAGACCGGGTTGGGCTCAATTTCACGGAGGTTGGAACCGGGTTGCGTTCCAGTGTCACCATGTATGACCGCGGCCATTCGGCGGCCTCTCAGATGCGTCCTGGCGAAATTAACTGGGAAGAACACTTTCAAAAACAGGGAGTCCGTTGGCTCCATTTGGGGGGTATCTTCACCGCCCTCAGCGAGAGTACGGCGAGGGTGGCAGCAGAAGCGATGGAAGCAGCGAAAAAGGCGGACACCATCGTTTCCTATGATCTCAACTTCCGATCGAAGCTCTGGTCCAGCGAGAAAGCCCAAGAGATCACAAAGCCCCTAGTTCAGTACATGGATTTTGTTATCGGAAATGAGGAAGACTTTCAAAAAGTCCTGGGGTTTGAGGTTGAAGGCGTAGACGAGAAGCTCCTTCAGCTTCCAATAGAGAACTACAAAAGGATGGTCGGCCGGTTAATGGAGAGTTTTCCCCACCTGAAAGGTGTCGGTACAACGCTTCGAGAAGTTGTCAGCGGTCTTATCAATCACTGGAGTGCAATTCTCTTCTATGATGGGGCGTTCTATGAGTCCCAGCGTTATGAGAACCTGGAGATTGAGGATCGGGTAGGGGGAGGGGATGGCTTCTCATCAGGGTTGATCTACGGATTTCTCAATGGGAAGCCACCATCCGAATGTGTCGATCTCGGGGCAGCCCACGGGGCCATTCTCCAGAGCACGCGAGGCGATACCAGCATGATTACCTTGGATGAGGTCCTTCATGTCATGGGCGGCGGTACGGCACGGATAAAAAGGTAATAAGGAGGAATTGGTGTATCACGTTGACGAAGTGGTTAAAGCCTTTGGAAGACAAGGTGCCAGACATCTTGAGGTAGACGATCAGAGGTCCGTGGCTGGATCACTCGAAGCTCTTTTAGTTGGCGAGAGGGTGTTGTCTTCCTCCCTTTGTAAGCTCGAGGATGGCTTGTTGGGGATGATGGACCGGGATGGAGATGCTGTGCTTTTCGGCGTTTCTGAAGCGGGTAGGGTACCGCGTTGGCTCACGCGCTTCCAGGGTGACCTCTCTGAGGTCCAGGGACTCCGTGTGCTGATGGCAACACTAAGCCCGGGGAATGCAGCCGCCTTACGAGAGATCGTGCCTTATACCCGTCCCCGGACACTCGGGCTCAACCCTGCATTCGGATTTGGGGATCGGATTGGTCTGGCCACACCCGGGCACGCCATGGCCGCTGCCCGTGCCGAAGGGAGGATTCTGCCGGTTTTCGCCCAACAGTCAATTCGAGAGATGTCCCGGACGGAGCGGACGGCCAGCCAGGTCCTGGATGATGCCACCTGGGGAGTCTTTCGGGCTGGATGGACCCTGCCCTTTGGGGCAGACGCGGATCACCTCAAGACGAAATCCGATGTGGACGTAACGGCCCAGGCTGGTTTCGTCTTTTTCACCATTGATCCCTCCGAATACGTGGATCAACAAGCCAACGATTATGACCGATGTCAAATTGAAGAAAAATTCCAGGATCTCATCGATAGTAAGGTTGAGGGGGCATCGGATTTCATCAAACTGTACCGAGGGAGAACCTTTGAAATCGAGCACGGGGAGGGAAAGATTCGCGTCACCTTTGAGGAGCTTTCGCTGAAGCGTGCCGCGGTCAAATACGGCCAAGCTCTGGCCCACACATACAAAATGGCCCGTCATGCGGCAAAATGCATGGGTTCGAGGCCTTTCGAACTGGAGATTTCCGTTGATGAGACTCCTCAGCCTACCTCACCTCTGGAACACCTTTTCATCGCCCTTGAACTGAAAAGGCATGGCACCTCAATCGTGAGCCTCGCTCCCCGATTCGTCGGTGATTTCGAGAAAGGCATTGATTACAAAGGCAATCTCACCCTTTTTGATGAGTCGTTGAAACAACACATGGCCATTGCAGAGCAGTTTGGACCGTATAAGATTAGCGTTCACAGCGGAAGCGACAAACTCAGCATATATCCGAGCTTTGGACGCATCTGCAAAGGACGTTTTCACGTAAAAACAGCGGGGACTAGCTATCTTGAGGCCCTCCGGGTAGTTTGTCGGGTAGACAAGGAGTTTTTCAGATCGATCGTCCAATTCGCCAGGCAGCGCTTCGAAATAGATCGGGCTAGCTATCATATTTCGACCGGATTGGACCTCGTACCCGAGGCGAGTGACCTCCAAGATGGGGAACTGGAGAAGGTCTATCTGGATCAAGACCATGGTCGTCAGATTCTCCACGTGACCTTCGGGTCAGTATTGACCGAGAAAACCGACCATGATTATCGGTTCCGTGAAAGAATCCGAACGATCCTTCGGCAGAATCGACAACTGCACGAAGAT
>CBDUXJ010000090.1:0-8572 GCA_965371165.1 uncultured Syntrophobacterales bacterium
AGCCGTGAGCACGACGCGTCTCCACAATATCGCGGGAAAATATACCGGAAAAGATGATCCGGTCATGCTGGTAAGAGTCCAGGGAGCCTTTCCGGCTACAGGGGAGGTCCTTTCCCCGTTCAGTATTGGACATCTCGTCGCGGGATTTATGAGGGGTAGCCATACGGGTCCCCTGATGCCCGTGAAGCGGAATTCATCTATCTCCTTTTTCGATGGCCCCCCCGTGGTTAGTTGCCTCGCCTTCTGCGTTCATAATGGGAAATTTACCGAACCTGCCGACGCCTTCGATCATCCCTATTGGGATCATATTCGGGAGAAAGTTTCCAGAAAGGCAACGGACATTCGGGAACAGGGATTCTCCGGAGCGGCTATGCTTCCCTATAGCGAATTGGAGTATGGCGGAATCGTCGAAAAGATGGAAAAACTGGATACTCAGTTTAAGGTAAGGGGTTAATGGTGTGGACTAACGTGCGCAAGGCCTCATGGAGGTCTTGACATCGACCTCTGAAACACTCTATGATCTGGGCTAATTTATCTCGGACGCCCTGGATTGAATGGTTTTAATGGAGCCCAACGGAAAATTTATTTACCTCCAGACCTTCGGTTGCCAGATGAACGTACATGATTCCGAAAAGATGCTGAGCATCCTAGCGGAGAACGATTATAGCCCCACCGAGGATATACGTCGGGCCGACATTATCTTGCTCAACACCTGTAGCGTCAGGGCAAAACCGGAACACAAGGTCTACAGTGTTCTGGGAAGGCTAAAGAAGCTCAAGGAGAAAAACCACCATCTGATCATCGGGGTAGGTGGATGTGTTGCCCAGCAGGAGGGCGAGCGGCTGCTGGATCGCATCGATCATTTGGATTTGGTCTTCGGAACACACAACCTTCATAGGCTACCTGACCTCATTAGTGATGTCCGGGCCTCGAGGAGGCCGAAGTGCGCAGTAGAATTCTACGATGAGGTGAAATCCCTGGATGTCTTTCCGGCTCCCTCGGATGGTGAGAAGGTGAAGTCCTACGTAACCATCATGCAGGGATGTGATAACTTTTGCTCCTTCTGTATCGTTCCCTACGTGAGGGGTAGGGAGAAGAGCAGACCCAGCGAGAACATCCTCGGGGAGATAGAAGCCTTATCGAAAAGGGGCGTAAGGGAGGTTACCCTGCTGGGGCAAAACGTCAATTCCTACGGGAAAGAGCTCTTCAAAGGATTGACCTTCCCACAGCTCTTGGCCCATATTAATGAAATCGAAGGAGTATGGAGGATTCGATTTACCACCTCCCACCCGAAGGATATCTCAGGAGAGCTTATCATGGCCTTTGAGAAGTTGGAAAAGGTCTGCAAACACATTCATTTGCCCTTCCAATCCGGTTCGGATAAGATCCTTGAGAGGATGAGCAGGGGGTATACTCGAAAGCAGTATATGGAGAAAGGAGAGCAACTGAGGGAAGTCTGTCCGGAGATCGGAATTACCGCTGATGTAATGGTGGGTTTCCCCGGGGAAGATGAGGGGGATTTCCATGAGACCCTCGACCTCATCCAAAGGGTTCAATTCGATAACCTATTTTCCTTCAAGTATTCGCCCAGGAAGGGAACCAAGGCGGTCCTGTTTCAAGACCAAATCGATGAATCCACCAAAAGCCATCGCTTAGAGGTCCTCCAGGAATTGCAGAAGCGGATCACCCTGAAGAGGAATCAAGCCCTTATGGGGAGATATGAGGAGATATTGGTTGAGGGTGTGAGCAAAGGGGCGAAAGACCAGATGACCGGGAGGACGAGTTCGAATAAGGTGGTCAATTTCAAGGGAAGCCCTGATTTGATAGGTCAACTGGTGAAGGTAAGGATAGAAGCGGGATACGCGAATTCCTTGAAGGGAAAGATCATTTGAAGGGGAGGAGATCATGCTAAAGGAGGTAAGAGTTTCAGGTTTGAGCATTGACCCAATTACCCATACACCTATCGTGCTCTTGAAGGACAAGGAGAACCAGGATGTAATTCCCATATGGATTGGATTACTTGAGGCAAGTTCCATTGCTACCCAGCTGGAAAATATCAAGCTAGCCAGGCCCATGACCCATGATCTGATGAAAAACATTTTGAATCACCTGGATGCGGTAGTATTGAGAGTCGAAGTGAACGACCTCAGGAACAATACCTTCTATGCGATTATCCATTTGAAGTGGAACGAAATGGATCTTGCCATCGACGCTCGCCCGAGCGATGCCATTGCCATTGCCTTGAGGACGAAATCTCCCATATTTGTTCACCAAAAGGTGATCGAAAAGTCGAGAAAGGTTGATCTGGCTAAACTGGAAGAGGGTGAGGGGGGGGTACTTGATGAAAAGAAATGGGAGGAGATCCTCGATGATCTTTCCCCCGAGGACTTTGGGAAGTATAAAATGTAGGTGAAATGGTGGAACTGCTCCCTTACGCCAGGCTGAAGGATGAACCACCTCTTACCCGCCTTTTCCCACACCCCCTCCTTCTCCTCCTAAAGACGGTCATCTATTGGGTTTCCCTTCAAGGGGACCATTTGGTTTTTCATAGGTGAATTAATTTCCCCATTTTGCGTTCTCGGGTCGAAGCACCTTCTGCTCTCGTTTTGCCTTGAAGTCTCCGACACCAATTGGTATGTGCTTTGGGGTTTTCGGGAGTATTCCAGGGTTTACGGGGAGCCAAATGGTAAGGAGAATCACTATCGCCATAGATGGGCCATCAGGATCGGGTAAGAGCACCGTCGGAAGGCGGTTGGCGGAAGGGCTTGGGTATCGTTACCTTGATACAGGGGCTATGTATAGAGTGGCTGCTCTGAAGGCCAAAGAACTTTCTATCGATATCAATGACGAGGGAAACCTGGCCAAGGTATGTTCGAACATGGAAATTGTATTCGTCCAAGATGGGAATGAAATCAAAACCTTTTGCAACGGCAAGGACGTGAGCGAGGCCATCCGGAAACCCGAGATCAGCGCATTGGCTTCAGAGATTTCCACAAAAAAGGCTGTTAGGGGCACCTTGGTCGAAATGCAGAGGATGATGGGAGCTGGGGGTGGGGTTGTGTCCGAAGGAAGGGATATTGGAACAGTGGTTTTTTCAGGGGCGGAATTGAAATTTTTTCTCGATTCCACACCCGAGGAGAGGGGCAGGAGGAGGTTTAAGGAACTCATGGAGAAGGGAATAAGGGTGAGCCTTGAAGAAACCATTGGTGAGATGAGGAGAAGGGATCAGCGGGACCGGAGGAGAAGATTATCGCCGCTGCGGAAGGCTGCGGACGCCCTGGTGATTGATTCCACCCATATGAGCATCGAAGAGGTAGTGGAGAGGATGCTCAAGGAGGCACGCCGCCGAATTTCTGAGGGGGAGAGCTGTTGAAAGTGGAACTGATCATTTCGTGCTGATTGGGAGGATTCCTTTTGGACGTGATCATTGCAAAGCATACCGGTGTTTGTTTTGGTGTCAAGAGGGCTATTGAAATGGCCTTCAAGGTGGCCCGAAATTACAGAAATCACGTATATACCATAGGGCCCCTCATTCACAATCCTCAGGTGGTCAAACAATTGAGGGAAGTCGGAGTCATCGTTAAGGAGGGAATAGGGGATATTGCTGAGGGCACAGTAATCTTTCGATCTCATGGCGTTCCCCTCCATTTGGCTGAGAAGGCCAGGGAAAAAGGGCTCCGAATCGTCGACGCCACATGCCCATTCGTGAAAAGGACGCATAGATTTGCCCGATTCTTGGGCCGGCAGGGGTATTTAGTTATCGTAGTGGGGGACCAATCGCATCCGGAAGTGAAGGGCCTCAAGAGCTATGTTGAGGGTGAGGCTATTGTGGTGAGCTCCCCCGGGGAATTGGCGGATTGGGGGGAAAGGAAGAAGGTTGGTGTCGTGGCTCAAACAACCCAGTCCCTGGAAAATTTTCGTGAGATTGTGGCTATCTGTCTGGAAAAGGCAGGGGAAATCAGAGCCTATAATACCATCTGTGATGCCACGGCCTTACGCCAAAGGGAGGCCCTCGATTTGGCTCGCAAGGTCGACTGTATGATCGTCATAGGGGGACATAGGAGTGCCAATACAAAAAGGCTGGCTGAGATCTGCCAACGGATTCTGGGTGATACGCATCATGTCGAAGGGGTTGAGGAATTGAATCCATCATGGTTTAGCGGGAAGGTGAAGATCGGGGTTGTTGGCGGGGCTTCTACACCTGGTTGGATCATCGAGGAGATCGTGGACGGTATGCGTCAGATGGTGTCCAAAGGTTCATAAAAGCGCGAGAGGCTTTAAAGATTTGTCTTTTTTGGGATAGTATGCTATAGTATTTCGGATTTTAAAAACTTTCTTCGAGGGGGGTTTAAGGTTTCATGGAGGAAAATAAGACGCAAGATATGAAAGGAGTCAGCGAGGACCCTGTGGAGAATAATGGACTTGGGGAAAGGGAGACGGGGGGCGAGATCGACGACTTCAAGGAGCTTTATGAGGCATCCTTTAAGACCATTGAAGAGGGCGATATTCTGAATGGGATTGTAATGGCTGTTGATTCGGAATATGTCACTATTGATATCGGTTATAAATCGGAGGGTCAAATTGCGATCTCCGAATTTAGGGATAAGGACGGAAATGTGGGAGTTAAGGTAGGGGATGAGATAGATGTGCTCTTGGAGAGGAAAGAGGTCGATGATAGCTTGATCACGCTTTCCAAGGAAAAGGCGGATAAGCTCAAGGCCTGGAGAAGTGTTAGCAAAGCCTTTCGAGAAGGGGCGATTGTCGACGGCACGATTACGTCGAGAATAAAGGGTGGATTGACCGTGGATATCGGTATCAATGCATTTCTACCCGGTTCCCAAGTCGATATCCGCCCAGTTCGTAACCTGGATAAGTTCATTGGAAGACGGTTTAAATTTAAGGTCATCAAGTTTAACAAGAGACGGAGCAACATCGTATTATCCCGTCGGGTTCTCTTGGAAGAAGAGAGGAAGGCGCTGAGGGAGGAGACCCTTAAGCATTTAAGCGAAGGGGAAATCCTTGAAGGTGTAGTCAAGAACATCACCGATTACGGAGCCTTCGTTGATTTGGGAGGAATCGATGGTCTCCTTCATATCACGGACATTGCGTGGGGAAGGATCAATCATCCCACCGACAAGCTTTCGATAGGCGAGAAGATCACAGTGAAGGTGTTGAATTTTGATAGGGAAAGGGAAAGGGTTTCCCTGGGATTGAAGCAGATTTCCCCGGATCCGTGGGAGGAGGTCAATGAGAAGCATCCCATCGGTTCCCAGGTGAAGGGGCGGGTGGTAAGCATAACTGACTATGGCGCGTTCGTTGAACTAGGAGAAGGGGTCGAAGGGCTCGTCCATATCTCGGAGATGTCCTGGACCAAAAAGGTAAAACATCCCTCTCAGGTAGTCAATGTGGGGGATATCATCGATGCCGTCGTTTTGGATGTAAACGTACCGAAGAAGAGGATTTCCCTGGGAATGAGACAGGTCGAGCCCAATCCTTGGACGGTGATCGAGGAAAAATATCCATTGGGAACCAGGGTGAAGGGAAAGGTTAAGACGATTACCGACTTTGGGGTATTTGTCGGCTTCGATGAGGGCATTGACGGCCTGATTCATATCTCGGAGATGTCCTGGACGAAGAAAATTAAGGATCCCGCAGAGATTTATAAAAAAGGCCAGGAGGTTGAGGGGGTTGTCCTAAATATCGACCGGGAGAACGAGAGGTTTTCTCTGGGAGTCAAACAGCTTACAGCAGACCCCTGGGAGGAGATTCCAAAGCGGTACCATGTCGGTGACCGGGTGGAGGGTAAGATCACCAATATCACCGACTTCGGGGTATTTATACAATTGGAAGATGGCATCGAGGGCTTGATCCATGTCTCCGAGCTCAGCAAGGAGAAGGTTGAAAATCCCTCAGATGTGGTAAAGGTGGGGGAGGCGGTTTCGGCCATAGTGATCAACATAGATCCCCAGGAGCGAAAGATCGGTTTGAGCGTGAGAAGTCTAAAGGAGAAGAATGAAAAGGACGAAATCGAGAGGTTCATGACCGGCCAGAAATCAGGAACTCCAAGTCTTGGACGATTGATCCAGGAGGAAATGGAGAAGAGGGTCAAGAAAGGGGGGCAAGATAAGGGGGAGGTAGAAGAGTCCGCCGTTGATGTAGCCGAAACACCTTCCGATCAGGAGACCCAGGAGGAGATGGAGAAGAAGGCCAAGGAAGAGGGACAAGATAAGGGGGAGGCAGAAGAGTCCGCCGTTGATGTAGACGAAACACCTTCCGACCAGAAGACCCAGGAGGAAGCGTAAGGCTTATCACCCCCATTGGACTGTCGGTGTATTGAAGGGGCTATGAAGCAGATAAAATCATAGCCCTTTTTTACACGAGAGCAGAATGAAATTTTATCGTGACATCACTTTGGGACACTATATGCCCATGGGGTCAGTGGTCCACAGGATTGAAGCATGGGCAAAGATTATTGAGTTGATGGCCTTAATCATCACAATCTTTCTGGTCCGGGAAACCACTGCCCTCGCCATGATTTTCTTTTTCTCGATTTTAGTCGTGAAACAATCGAAACTTCCCCTCATGTATGTCCTACGAGGGATTAGACCTTTTCTCTGGCTATTTCTTTTCATCTTTTTCATTCATTTTCTCGTCGTCCCGGGACGTCCGATCTTCCCCTCGCGTTTCGGTTTCATGGAAATCACGTATTCAGGGCTGAAAGAGGGGGCTCTGATTTCGTTTCAAGTCGCATTATCCATCATCTTTTCATCGATTCTCACCCTGACAACCTCTCCCATGGAGTTGGCAAAGGGGGTTTTTCGACTGCTCTCTCCCTTGAGAGTTTTCCGTGTTCCCGTTGATGATATCGCTATTACGGTGATGATCTCCATGAGGTATGTGCCCCTTTTTCTAAGAGAGGTCGAACGGATTACCAAAGCCCAGAGGGCGAGGGGGGTTTATTTCGATGAAGGAGGCCTTTTACAACGGGGCAAAATGGTTTTGCCCATATTGGTTCCCCTGTTGGTCAATAGCTTGAGGAAGGCTCATGGCATCGGGGATGCGCTGGCGGTAAAGGGTTACGGGGAAGGTGTCAGGTGGCCCACTCACAAAGGTGAAAGATTGGGGCGAAAAGGGTGTCTCTCCCTGGTAGCAACGGGGGGACTGATCGGCTTAGTCGTGTTTTTCGGGTTTTTCGGAGGATCTTTTTGAAGCAGTTGCACCAACAGTATGAGAAGATTATCACCCATAACGATTTCGATGGAATCGTGAGCGCCTCTTTATGTTCCTTTTCGTTACATGTGGAAAGAGTTGTCTTTGCGGGGCCTTCGAACATCGAAAGATCACTGATCAATATTACTGAGGCCGATGTGGTCTGTGATCTTCCCTATCCATTGGAATGTGGTCTTTGGTTTGACCACCACGAGGGGAATTTTCAGGCCTTGCAATATCGCAACATCGATCCCTCTGTTTTGCCGGGACGGTTTGATCTGAAAGCAAGCTGTGCCCGTGTAGTCTTTGGTTTTTTCGGCGAAGAGGTTACCTTTCCGCCCTGGTACGAGGAAACTGTGACAGAGGCCGATGTCATCGATAGTTTTAATTATTCCTCCATCGAGGAATGGAGAAAGGAGACGCCGGGAAGGGTCATTGACAAGACGTTAAAGATCAGCGACCCTTCACTGAGGGAGCGGAATACCTACATGAGGAATTTGGTCTTTCAAATCCGAGATCATCCCTTGGAAGAAGTCGCCCGCCTCCCCGCAGTCAGGAGACGATTGGCCGGTTATGAGGAGAAAGAGCTGAGGATGATCAAGATCATCCAGCAATCCGCCACCTTTTTGCCGTCGGACGGGGAGGGGAAGATGGTTATCCTCGATTTGACTGGGTATAAGCGGAGACCTGATATCGTCAAGAACCTGGCCTTTCTCATTTTTCCCGAGGCACTATCGGTACTGGAAGTCCATAACCTCCATGATAGGGGGGTAAAGACCAACCACCTGAGCTTCTCACTCTCCCTTTCCCTTAAGCTCAACAAGAGCGAACATAGGAAGGATGTTGGGGAGATTATGAGGTCCCTCAATATCGGGGATGGTCACAAGGGGGCGGCTGGGGGAACGGTCTATTGCACCTCCAAGGCGAAGATGCTGAGGAAAAAAGTGGGGATCATCAACGAAATCTTTGGGCTATGGGAAGAGCAGAACTGATCCTATTGCTGGGTGAAATGGTTCCGTTTGGGGTTTCGTGGGAAACCCTTTACCTGGTTAAAGCATTTTGGTGAAATGGCATGCGGAGGAAATACCCGGATCATCCCATCGTCGGAGTTGGGGCGATCATCATAAGGGGGCAGGAGGTGCTGCTGGCCAAGAGGGGAAAGGAGCCGGGCTACGGGGAGTGGAGCATCCCAGGCGGGGTAGTAAAGCTGGGAGAGACACTGGAGGACGCCGTCATAAGGGAGGTTTGTGAGGAGGTAAACCTGACGATAAGGGTGGAAGAGGTTGTTGAAGTCCTAGAGCGAATCTTCCGGGATCCCGAGGGAAAGGTCCAATACCATTACGTCTTGGTGGATTTTCTCTGC
>CBDUXJ010000091.1:0-8532 GCA_965371165.1 uncultured Syntrophobacterales bacterium
GACCAACTGACCGAAGAACAGCAGAGGTATTTGGCCTCATGGGAGCAGGGGACCTAAGGCGTTGACCACGGTCCTATGGAGCCATCCATTGGTGGCGATGATGCCGTAGTTGTTTTCCAATCTTTTCCCGCACGTAAAATCCAATGCTCGGCCCAGGGCATCGGTAACCTTACCCCCCGCTTCTTCGACGAGAATGGATCCAGCGCCATGGTCCCAGATTTTCTCCCGATAGTTGGGGGTTTGAGGTGATGGTATACGTACATAGATGGTGGCTTCTCCCCTAGCCAAGATGGCATATTTCGCCTGGCTGTCCATCATTAGGGGCGGTTGGGAGATACCGAGTTTCTTGGCAAGTTCGCGATGAAGTCGGTGATCGGTGTGGGCTGACTCCACACTTTCCGTAAGGAGCGCTTGTGGAGGTGAATTTACGTTGGATACGAGGATCTTCCTACCCGAATTTCCACCGATGTCAAACTGGACTGCTCCTTGGCCCCTTACGGCGACGAATAGTCCTCCTCGACTCTTCCTTCCTCCATGGGTATTGAGGATGATATTGGGACATGCCAGGGCCCCAACCTTCACCGTGCCCTCTTCAATGAACGCCAAGGCAATGGCATACTGATCACCCCTGAGGAATCCCTTGGTTCCATCTATAGGGTCTAAGGCCCAATATCGACGGGAAATGGAGCCCGATCCTAAGTCTATCCATTGACAGACCTCCCCTGAAGACACACGGGGGGACGATACGCTGACGTAATGGGTGACCTGGGTGAGGATTTCGGCATGCTCTGGTTTCGAGAGTTCCTTCGAATCTTCCTCGGCGACAATGGGATCGTCGGGAAAAGCGTCATTTACGATTTTGCAGATAACCGCCTGGGAGCCATAATCGGCAACGGTTACCGGGGTCCTGTCCTCCTTCTGGATGGAGCGGCCGGCCAAATCCTTTTGGATGCTCCTCGTGAGGCCTGAGGCGGCAATCACTGCGCGAATAGCCATTTCTTTCTCTTGTTGATATGGCACGGTCAAGGGAGTCCTCCTCAGGGAAGCGCATATCATAGGAGAGGATCTCAGGTCAAGGCTGAGGTTGAGGAAAAGAAGGTGCTGCAGTGCTGCTGTGCTGCGGTCAAAAAGCTGGTGCTGCGGTCATGCGGTGCTGCAGTGCAGCGGTTAGAGAGGAAAGAGGTCTGAGGTCAGAGGGGAGAGGCGAATATAAGATTTCGGATTTGGGATTGCGGATTTAAAACCATGAGATAAAGACAGTTCGGATTTCTGATTTCGGATTGCGGAATGAATGCAGCTGGAGGGGAAAGCCACAAGGTCGAAGGGTTAAGGCTGAGAGGGAGGAGTGAAGAGTTAAGAATGAAGAGTGAAGATTTAAGAGGAAGGAGGTTCGTGGGAGTACTCGGGACCCCTTCAGTGCATTTTGTTTTGACATTTCCCGAAATACCCCTATAATATCGAATCGTTTTCATACTGGAACCCAATGCAAGTTGAGGGGGAGCCCTCGGAGGAAACTTCTTCCGGTTAAAAAAGGGTTATGATCAGCTCTAAAATCGGCCATAAACTCGACCCCTATATCTACACGGTGGTCAAGTACCTGCTGGGAAAGAGAATCAATCCAAATCTCTTAACCTTCTCCGGGTTTATCCTCAATGCGGGCGCGGCTTTGCTGTTGGCCATGGGATACCCGAAGGGGGGAGGTTTTGCCATCCTGGGGGCGGGGCTCTGTGATCTCATGGATGGGGCAATGGCAAGGAATCAGGGGAGGGCAACTCCCTTTGGCGCCTTCTTCGACTCGGTAATGGACCGATATTCTGATCTGATCGTGCTCCTGGGGATTCTCCTCCACTATACGCGTCGGGATTCAACCAGTATGGTAGTCTTGACCTCCGTGGTCCTCATCGGCACGGCCCTGGTTCCCTATGTCCGAGCCAGGGCGGAAGGAATGATCGAGAAATGTGCCGTCGGCCTCTTGGAGAGGGCAGAGAGGATAGTGCTTCTGGCGGTGGGAGCGCTCTTCGGCGTCATGGTACCGATTCTCTGGATCTTGGCCGTTCTAACCCATTTCACCGTTGTTCAGCGCATCCACTATACGTGGAAACAGCTCAAGGAAGAGATGACCCCCTCCCGAGAAGATGAAACGCCATAGTGCATGTCCCGTGCTAATGCCCCTTCACCATCTTTTCGACTTCCTCTACTATGGCTTGGATGAGCTCCTCCTCGAGGCATTTCCTCAGGACCTTTCCCTCACGAAAGAGTAAACCCCCTCCCCTTCCGCCGGCAATTCCCACGTCGGCTTCGCGCGCCTCCCCAGGGCCATTCACCACACAGCCCATGACGGCGACCCGAATGGGATCGCGCAGGTGGCTCAGTCTCCTCTCCACTTCGTTGGCAATGGGAATCAGATCGATCTCGCATCTTCCACAGGTGGGACAAGAGATGATGTCTGGTCCCCTCTGGCGGAGACCCAGGGCCCTCAATATCCCATAACCTACCCGTACCTCCTCCACGGGATCCCCCGTCAACGAAACCCTGAGAGTATCCCCGATGCCCTCATAGAGGAGGAGGCCAATGCCGATGGAGGACTTGATGGTGCCGGGAATAACCGTCCCTGCCTCCGTTACCCCCAGATGTAGGGGGTAGTCCACTTCGCGGGAAATGAGCCGATAGGCCTCGATGGTCCTTATCACATCCGATGCTTTCAGGGAAACCTTTATTTCATGAAAATCCAAGTCCTCCATGAAACGGATGGAGCGAAGGGCGCTTTCCACCATGGCCTCAGGGGTAGTCCCTTCATACTTGGTCAGGAGATCCCTCTCCAGAGAACCAGCGTTGATACCAATGCGGATGGGAACGCCCCGATCCTTGGCCATACCGACGATATCCTCTACTCTCCTTCGTCCCCTGATCGTGCCTGGGTTAATTCTGATGGCATCCGCTCCCCTTTCCATGGCTCCGATAGCCAAACGATGGTCGAAGTGAATATCGGCCACCAGGGGCAGCGCAACTCTTTCCCGAATCTCGCCGAATCGTTCGCAGGCCACCTTATCGGGAATGGCCACCCTCACGATTTCACATCCGGCGGCCTCCAAACGTCGGATCTGGGCCACGGTTTTATCCACATCCCGAGTGTCGGTCTTGGTCATGGACTGAACCGAGATGGGGGCATCGCCTCCTACCTTAACGCCACCTATGGAAATCTGCCTTGTCCTCTTCCTTTCCATATCGCCGACAATACCCCCGGGGGGAAAGGGACCATCAGTCATTTTCCCGTAATCGCTTGGCATAGCCATCGGAGAGGTCAAAGAACCGGCGAGCCCTTCTCAATGCCTCCCCCTTCTCACCAGGGGGGATATTTGGATCGTCAAGCCTGAAACTCTCCACTTTTCCCCTCACATAAGCCCGGTAGCATTTGTAAAAATCGAGTACTTGGAGGACGTCCCGATCCCCGCTTATGCGAATATACGAATCGATGAGATGTTTTGAGAGATCCTTCCTCCCCCGATAATCCAAATCCATGGCCAAAAATCCGATATCCGCTGCTACATCGGTATATCGAAACCTTCGGTTGAACTCAATACAATCGATGATGAGGATTTCATCCCCCAGGTAGATATGCTCCGATCTGAGATCGCCGTGACAGTCCCTGATTTTACCCTCTCGAATCCTCCGTTCGAAGGAGGCCCGTTTCCCCGTTAAGAAGACATTGGTAGCTTCTTGAATCGCTTCGAAAGCCCTTCCGGAAATGGAGCGCCCAATATAGGTACGGGTCTGATCGAAATTTTCATCGGTATCCTGGCGGATCCGCTCGGGCTTGCCGTAACTCCTTATCTCCTCATTGGTGTCGGCAGCCGAGTAGAAGGAGGCCAGTTTTTCAGCGACTCTTGCGATCATCTGCTCCGTTAGGTTCTCCTCCTCGATGAATCGACTCATCAACAGGTCCCCTGAAATCCGCCTCATCTTAACGGCATATTCGATGACCTCTCCCCTCCCATTGAGAGATATGGACCCATCCTCTTCCGAGATTTCAACCACCCCTAAGTAGACATCGGTAGACAACCGCCTGTTGAGCTCCACCTCTTGATGGCAGTAAAATCTGCGTTTTTCAAGAGTCGTAAAGTCCAAGAAGCCAAAATTAACGGGTTTCTTCACCTTATGGACGTGATTTTCCGTAAAGAAGAGTAAGGAGATGTGGGTCTCAGAGAATTCAACTTTTCCCAGATGTTCCAGGTAAATAGCCGGGTTTAACAAGGCCTGCCGGAGGGTTCGTGAATCCATTTTGGAGTCCTATCTCTTTTCGATGGCGGTTACGCGCCAGTGGGGTGGATCATCGAACTCCGTATCGATGGTTAACTGAATGATGGGAAGGTCCGTATAAATTCGCTTAAGTTCGTCTATATTTACGGGTTCGAAGATCTTCTTGTTGTTCAGATAGGCCTGCCTAGTCAAGGCGTTGGACTCATAATTCTCCTTCGTCCTCTTCAAGATCCGCTTGATTGAGATCTTCTCCGTGCAGACGCACTCGGCAATCACAAGGGGCTTTGAAGCTCCCTGAGCCAGTTTTGCCGCCCTCGACCTCAACTCCTGGGTGAAGAAGGTGGCATCCAAAATCAGGCCCCCAGTTCCCTCCTTCAACATCGCCTCCGCCCGCTTGAACATCTCATCATATACCATCTTCCTACTCTCCGGGTTGGAGGCCACCTTCTCGTCGAAAATGTCCTTCCCCTCTAAGACCTCCCGGCGGATGAAGTCCGACCTCAGGATTTGAAACCCCTTCATCCTGGCGATCTCCTCGGTGACCGGGCTCTTCCAGCTCCCGGGAAGTCCAACGGAAATCAATAAACAGTCCTTGGGAACTTCCGATGCGATACTTTCCAAAAACGCCGTTTCCATATAACTCCCCTTCAGCGATGATTGTGGGTTCAAAGAATATCTCCTATTACTCTAAAAAGATCAGGGATTTTTGTCAAGAAATCCATTTGGGAAGGACAGAGAAGAATTAAGAGTGAAGAGTGAAGAATGAACAGTTAAGAGTCGAGATTTCGGATTTCGAATTTCGGATTTGGAGTTGTGGGGTGGGGCTTGACGAAACCCGTCTTTACGGGGTAATGTACCCTAAATTTAAGAGGGGAGGATGAGAAATGGATGCGGGAATAACGAGGCAGGGGGCCCTTGAATTGATGCAGGAATATTTACGAGCCGAGAACCTCAGGAAGCACTGCTTGGCAACGGAGGCCATCATGAGGGCGTTAGCGGAGAGGTTGGGTTTCGATGCGGAGTCTTGGGGAATTGCCGGACTGCTTCACGACCTGGATTTTGAGGAGACGAGGGAGGACCCTCCTCATCACGGTTTAAAGACCGGGGCCATCCTCAAGGAGAGAGGGGTGAATCAGGAGATTATTGATGCGATTAAGGCCCATAATGCCGAAGCATTGGGAATCGAGCGGAAAACGGAATTGGATTTCGCCCTGACCTGCGCCGAGTGTATAACTGGGATGGCGGTGGCGACGACCCTGGTCTATCCGGACAAAAAGATCGCCAGCGTGAAGCCCAAATCGATTTTGAAGCGGATGAAACAGAAGGAATTTGCCCGAAACGTCAACAGGGACCACATCCGAAAGTGTGAAAAGCTCAATATTCCGTTAGAGGAGTTCGCGGAACTGAGCCTGAAGGCCATGGGGACCATATCGGATGAGTTGGGGCTATGAAAAGAGGGAGGGAGTACGAAGTTGGTGCTGCGGTGTTGTGCGGTGCTGCAGTGCTGCGGTTGATCGGAAAGGCTAAGGTTAAAGTTAAGAGTTAAGAGTGAAGATTTAAGAAAATCAGGAGACTTTCGATCGGAATTGATTTGATTTCTCGGACTATATGAATACGAAAGAGGATTTACGGAACATTTTGGCCAGGATCGACGGCAGGGGTTACAAGGCCTATAAGGATATCAAGGGGGGGTATCGGTTCGAGGCCTTTGACCTGTTTATCGATCACGTGCAGGGTGATCCCTTTGCCGCCCCTTCGCGGGTGAGGGCAAGGATTCCTCTCGATCGGGGGGAGTTTCCTCCATCTCTCTACAATAAGGGGATCAGGAAGATCGCCTTTGGGGATTATGTCGCCAGGCAATTCCGGCGATTCCTGGGAGGTGTGGTTAAAGGACAGAGGGGAATGGGCAAGAGCGGGCTCATCGATATCGATAGCGGGGGCCAAGAGATCCTGGAAAGGAACGCCGTGGTGCTGGATGATCGTTGTTTGGAGGCTCGATTCGTGGTGGGACTTCCCGCCATGGGACGGACCATTTTGGGGCGGGAGGCCATGGAAATCTTCTTCAAGGAGATTCCCGTTCTCGTTGACAAGTCCCTGTTTTATCGAAGCCATGACTCCTCTGGAGTCATGGGTCATGTGGAT
Organism: uncultured Syntrophobacterales bacterium; assembly: GCA_965371165.1. Taxonomy (GTDB): domain Bacteria; phylum Desulfobacterota; class BSN033; order WVXP01. The sequence goes on from CBDUXJ010000091.1 coordinate 6,400, forward strand.
GCTGCTGAGGATCAGGAATACCTGAGGACGATGCTTCCCCAAAAGCGACTGGTAGCCTTTATCGGCGATGGAGCTATACTACCAAGGCGGAGCGGGGTAGACGACCGCCCCCTGGAGTGCAATGCCATCCCTTTCCGTTACCCGAAGGAACTGGCGGTGGAGTTTGAACTTCCGAACCGGGGTCAAGTAAGGGGAATGGGGATTCCCGAGGGAGTGACCCTTATCGTGGGGGGAGGGTTCCATGGGAAGTCGACCCTCTTGAACGCCATTGAGAGGGGTGTCTACAACCATATCCCTGGGGATGGTCGCGAAATGGTGGCAACCGACCCGGCGGCGGTGAAAATACGAGCGGAGGACGGCCGAAACATCGAGAAGGTCAATATCAGCCCCTTTATCAACAACCTCCCCATGGGGAAGGATACGCTGAAGTTCTCGACGGAAAATGCCAGTGGTTCCACTTCTCAGGCGGCCAACATTATGGAATTCCTGGAGATGGAAGCCAGGGTGTTATTGATCGATGAGGATACTTCGGCTACAAATTTTATGGTGAGGGATGAACGGATGCAGGAATTGGTGAGCAAGGAGAAGGAACCCATAACCCCCTTCGTGGATAAGGTTCAGAAACTCTATCAGGATCTGAAGGTATCTACGATCCTGGTCATGGGGGGATCGGGGGACTATTTCGACGTCGCCGATACGGTAATCATGATGGATGGCTACCGGCCCTGGTGCGTGACCCAGACGGCCAAGGAGATAGCCGAACGGCACGCCACCAAGAGGATCGACGAGGGGGGGGAGGCCTTTGGAGAGGTAACCTCCCGAAGACCCAGGATTGAAAGCTTCAACCCCAGCAAGGGTCGAAGGGAGGTGAAGATCGAGGCAAAGGGCTTGAGGACAATCCTCTATGGTCGAACCACCATTGATTTATCATACTTGGAACAGTTGGTCGATTGGAGTCAAACTCGCAGCATCGGGTTGTTCATCCATTATTACACCCAGCATCATATCCATAGGAGTTCAACATTGAGGGAGGGGTTGGAGAGGTGTTTTCAGCACTTGGAGGAGAGGGGTCTCGATATGCTCCTGCCTTACCGGGTGGGAAATTTGGCCAGGCCAAGGATTTATGAGGTGGCCGGGGCTATCAGCCGAATGCGGACTTTGAGGATTCACTAATGGAGTAAACGATGGAGAGCAAGGTAGTCGTTCGTACGAATTTTGAGGACTTACCCTTGAAGGGGAGGGGCAAGGTCCGGGACATCTATGATCTTGGGGAAACGCTGTTGATTGTGGCAACGGATCGGATTTCGGCCTTTGATGTTGTGATGCCCAATCCTATACCAGATAAAGGGATGGTGTTGACTCAGATTTCCCGATTTTGGTTTGAGGCCACAAAAGATATCGTTCCCAACCATCTCATCTCCACCGAAGTGGAGGATTTCCCCGAGGTGTGTCGGCCCTATCAGGAGATTCTGGCCGGTCGAACGATGTGGGTCAGAAAGGCAGAGCCCTTACCCGTCGAATGCGTGGTGAGGGGATACCTATCGGGATCCGGCTGGAGGGAATATCAAACGGAGGGGAAGGTTTGCGGAATTAGATTGTCCAAGGGTTTGGTGGAATCCTCGAAATTGGAGGAACCCATCTTCACACCCGCCACCAAGGCGGAGGCTGGAACCCATGACGAAAACATCTCCTTTGAGCAGGTGGTTGAGTTCGTCGGCAAGGAGAGGGCCGAGCAGGTTAGGGCGATCAGTATTTCCATTTATCAGCGGGCCCGCGAAACGGCGGAGAAGAGGGGAATCATCATCGCCGACACCAAGTTTGAATTTGGCATTTCAGGGGGACAACTGCTCCTCATCGATGAAGTGCTCACCCCAGATTCATCCCGCTTCTGGTCTGGGGATGTGTATCATCCCGGGGGACATCAGAAGAGCTTCGATAAGCAATTTCTGAGGGATTATCTGCTCACCCTGGATTGGGACAAGGCACCTCCGGCGCCCGAGCTCCCCCGGGAGATTATCGAGAAGACGAGGGAGAAATACCTGGAGGCGCTGAAACGGTTAACGGGTTAGAGAGTGCGAATGAGCGAAAGGAGGGAGAAGAATGTCTGGGGCGGAAGAGATCAAAATGGTCAAG
>CBDUXJ010000092.1:0-8470 GCA_965371165.1 uncultured Syntrophobacterales bacterium
CTCCACGTTGTAAACCAAGCCACCTCCAGTTCCTCCCAGACAATATGCGGGGCGTATGACTACCGGGTATCCAAGCTCACTGGCAATCCCCTCAGCCTCCTCCACGCTGTAAGCCGGTGCACTCTTGGGTAGATCGATGCCGAGCCGGTTCATGGTCTCCTTGAACGCGATCCGGTCCTCGCCGCGTTCGATGGCATCAACATGCACACCAATAACTTTAACCCCGTATTGGTCAAGCACACCCGAGCGCGCCAGCTCCAAGGAGAGATTGAGTCCGGACTGACCGCCAAGATTGGGCAAAATTGCATCCGGCCGTTCCCTCTCGATGATCTCCTTCATGGTCTGCAAGTTGAGCGATTCAATATATGTCACGTCGGCCATACCAGGATCGGTCATGATTGTTGCTGGGTTGGAATTAACCAACACAATCTCATACCCCAATTTCCGAAGGGCCTTGCAGGCCTGGGTACCGGAGTAATCAAACTCGCAGCCTTGGCCTATGACGATAGGCCCTGAACCGATTATCATCACCTTTTTTATGTCATCACGTCTCGGCATACAAGACCACCTTTTCCCCTGAACCATGATTTATCGGCTTGGGCATGTTCCAATACGAAGTATGGCCCGTCAGGAGGTTTGATAAGAACGGACGTTTTGATGCTCGGAGTATAGGGAAGGAATTGTTGAGTGTCAAGGTTAAAGCAAGGTACATACGAATGTGCTTGGGAAAATTCAGTTGAATGCAATTCGCCGGCTATCTTGTAGGTCAATCACCGGCTAACCGGGATGATAAACAAAGCTGGGTACAAAACCACTAACCCTATCGAACCAATCAAACACGCTGAGTTATCTTGAGGGATTAGTACGGCCTTTTATGATGAGGGTCACGTCCTTATGAACCGTATGGCCGGACCGACGTGAAGGCAAATCTCTTTTTGATCCTCAAATATCTCCCCATCCATTTGCATATCAACGGGTTTCTCCAACATGATCACGGAGCGGGTTACCATACGATTGAAAAGCTTCGAGTCCCTCAACTCCATGCCGAGGAGCACCTTTAGCGCGGTCAATCCCATCCTTTTGGGACCCATGTCACAACAGAGAATTTGAAAGAGACCCTCCCTTTCCCCAGCTCGGCGCGTCGGTTTGAATCCCAGCCCAACCTCCTTCACCGTTGAACCCAAGATAGCCGTATATCTCCCGATAGGCACCTTCTCCCCGTCAAGCCAGATGTCAGCCTCGAATGGATGGAAAAAATTGCCACCCTCACCACCCTTTCCCAAGATCGAAAATAAGATTTTGAACAAAACCCTGATGGTTTTCCACCTACCCCTTCCCTGGCCCCGGTAGTAGGCCTTCAGCAGGCTTACGGGGAAGCCCAGCCCGAAGATGAAGCCATATCGATCGTTCACCCGAAGGGTGTTTGCCCGAACGACTTCAAAGGGAGCCCGCCCCCTGGTGGCACTGATGATTCGCTGAAGAATCACCTCCGAGAGGCCCTTCATCCCGAGGGATTTAGCGATAGTATTCATGGTTCCGCCCCCTAAGAGGACAATTGGGGGAAGATCCAACCCGTCATAAATGGGAATGAAAGCGCTGAGTGTATGATGGAGCGTACCATCTCCGCCGTCTATGACCAAGATATCGATTTTCCTGCGTCGAAATTCGCGGGCGGCATCCCATATCTCCTCGGGGGTTTGGGTCTTTCGAAAAACCCCCTCCCGACCCAGAATTTTTCTCAGCCTCTCTACCCGGTTTGGATTCGCGGCGTTTTTTCTCGCCCTTGGATTGGTAATAACTCCAATCATTGTCCCTATAGAATTTGCTCTATAATCAATACGGATTTACAACTCCATTGAGTCCCTCACGATAAGGGGGTTTTTGCCAGGGATATCCCTTGAAGAAAAGGGGAGGAAAATCAGGGGTAAGGTCTAGTCTGAATCTATTCCCCGGAAGTATTGACACTATTGAGAAAGACCTTCACAATTTCTGGGTCGAATTGTCTTTCAGATTCCCTTGTTATGACATCGATGGACTTATCGAGTGGTAACACTTGATGGAATGAACAGTCGGACCGAACGCAGTCGAATACCTCGGCCAAGAAGAGAATCTTTGCCTGCAGGGGAATCTCTTCGCCCGCCAATCCATCGGGATATCCCTTTCCGTCAAACCGCTCATGGTGATGCCGGATAAAGGGCCCCGTTTCTCGCAATAAGTTTACCCTTTCGACAATTCGTTCTCCCATTACCGGGTGTTGCTTGATTTGATAGAACTCTTGGTCGGTCAACTTTCCGGGCTTACCCAAAATGTGCTCACTGATCATTATCTTTCCCACATCATGCAACAGGCCCGCCACTTCGATTACCCGTATCTCCTCTTGGGAGAACCCCAAGGACCTCGCCATGGAAGAGGCATAATCGGCTACCCTCCTTGAATGGCCTGAGACAATCCCATCCCTTGCATCGAGGGCGTTGGTCAGGGCTTGGAGGGTATCAATATATCCGTAATAAAGCTTGGTATAGCTTTCCATCATCTCATCCCTAGAAGGCTTATCATCCGAGGGACCGAAATCCTTGATATCCTCCCGGTGGATGCGATGATGTCCCCCGGGCGTCTTGTAGGACTTCATCTTCCCCCTGTATATATAGTTCTTAATGGTCTGAACGGTCACCCCCAGGATTTTAGCAGCTTCTCTCGTACTGACCAAATCAGCTTTTGGCGGAACGGATTCTTTCATCCAATACCTCCTTATTATTTTCTACGCCCGCTTGTCTTAACCCTATTGAAATAGTACTGCAGTGTACGGGCCACTTCTTGGGACTCGATCAAGACCCCCACCTCATGATTACTGGTCAAGGAATGATAAGTCCAATTAGTGCTTCCAAGAAGGTTGATCCTCCCATCGATGATGATCAGTTTTGCATGGGTGGTTACAAATAGGGGATCGTAGATGACCTCCACCCCTTCTTCCGATAACATTTTGCCCGTTAGCCTGTTTCTCTCGGTGGCCCTATCCCCTCGATCGCTGGTCTCCAAGATTACCTCAACCTTTACCCCCCTTTTCCGAGCGGATATCAGTTCGCCGATTAAAATATTACTGGGGCTTTTGGGATATTTGGCATAAAAGCTCGCCTCGAACATCATCATTTGAATGGATTTCTCGGCATTTCTCAAGAGTCCCCGGGTAATCTGGAAATATTCCCTATCTAGGACTACCTTCACATCCTTTGCAGGTAGGGCGTATGTTAGGGAATGGCTCAAAAGGGTTACGAAAACGAGAAGGTAAAAACCGACCATCCTCACCATCTTTTCCCTCCTCCCTTATTGATAATTTCTTGCCGGGGCCTTTCTCCCGGTTTGACCGTAAGCTTGCTGGCCAGCAACGGAATTCCCGGATGTCCGTCGAGACGGCCCTGGACGTGGAAGGGAAGTAAATCCCCGTCTACTCCAGATCTCTCCCTTGTTGATCCCTTTATCCACCAGGGACCTGCCAATGGCAAAAGGGAGTCATAAATACATTGACCGCTCCACCCATCAAGGCCCATCTCCAATCCCAACAAGGGGATTAGTCTCAGGGATACATGACCAATGGGATGGAATACGTCCCCCTCCGGACAAGCAGATTGATCCGTTCTCCATCCTCAATATCTTGGACGATGGATTCAAACCCTCTCAGGCTCTTAATCCTCTGACCGTTGATCTCCATGATCACGTCCCCCGTCTTGAGCCCCGCTCCTTCCGCTGGACTGCCGGGTTTTACTTCGGAAACCAACACCCCTTCTGGACTCTTCAATCCGAAATATTTTGCTAAAAGAGGGGTCATCTTCTGCACGGTCAGACCCTGTCTCATAACGAAGCGGTTCTCCCGAGCCGATTCACCTAATTCGACACCCACGCCCTTAAGGACCTTCCTTGATACGAAAATGGGGGCTTCGGCCCTGATGGCAATGGCTATAGCATCGCTGGGCCGGGAATCGATCTGTATCTCCGAGCCTTTCAACTTTAAATAGAGGATGGCATAGATGATATCCCCTTCTACCTTATTGATTACGACCCGAACCAATTTAGCCTTTAGCCGGTCTAAAATATTGTTCATGAGATCGTGGGTCATCGGCCGAATTGTCTTGATATCATTTATTTTCAGGCCTATGGCCCTCGCTTCGGAGAATCCGATCATGATGGGCAACGCCGTCTCATCATTCAGGTCGACGAGGACGACCATCGAACTTCCCCCCGTGGGATTCAAATCTACCCCCTTTACCGTCACCTCCAAATCGTCCTTCTCCTCTGATGCCATTGGAGCCCCCGGGGTCACAAGGGAAACCGAACTGAAGATAATCCATAGAAAGATGATCCATTTCTTCATGATCCCAATTGTCCTCCCCTTTTCTCAAGACAAAAGCCATCGCCTTTTGCGTGATGGATTTTTCAAGATATCGGATTTAACCATTCGATCCCATTTCGAGGATGGTCCATTAGTCAGTTACGGATAATACAGTATAACCAGCCCCCTCGATCTCATTCCTGACCGCGGAAGCATTGGTCGTGGCCAACCGAAAGACAACGATCCTCTTCCCCTTCGTGGTGGCTGGAAATGTCATAACACTGATGATGTTCAAGTTGTGTTTCTTGATTAACTGGGCGACCTTAGCCAAGGCACCAGGCCTATCCTCCATCTCTACCTCGATCCTTGAGCTGGGCTCTCCTAAACCGGTTGCCTCCACGAAGGTTTCTAAGATATCCGTTTCGGTTATGATACCCAATAACTCCTCTTTCTCATTTACCACTGGAAGGGCACCAATTTTATGCTCGTAAAGGAGCTTCGCTGCCGATTCGATGGTGGTTGGCGGGGGGCACCGTGATCACGTCTTTTACCATGAGGTCCCCGACGACGATCTTATTGAGAAGGTATTTGATCTCATAAATGGATAGCGAAGTAGCCGGAGAAGGGGAGCCTGGCGCAGGTCTCTGTCTGTAAGGATACCGACGAGTTTCTTCCCCTCCAGGACTGGGAGGTGTCGAACACCCCCTTGCCTAAGAAGGTTTAACGCCGTTTGGAAGGAATCATCCCGTTTAATGGTTATTGGAGACTTGCTCATTCGATCTTCAACGAGTAGCATCTCTTAATACCTCCCTTTTAGCGAAGCTCTTGAGACCTAAGAAAGAAAGTCTGGAGCAACGACGGGGGAGAAGATTTTTCTCAAATCATCCGGAAAAAAGAGATCATTGTCAAGGGAAAAACACTCTGGAGTTTCCTGACTTCCAGGGGGACTCCCTTGTCCCTGACCGTATTCTTTTTCCTATACGTTCAACATCCATTAAATATTCCTCGGATCACCCGGGCTCCAGACTTCAACTACAAGGGCCACCCTACCTTTTCAGAAGGGGTAGTCACGCTTTCCCTGCAGACCTTTCAGACAAGAAATCTCACTAAAGTGAGAAAGCGCATTCCAAACGAAATAGCCTTGTCTTCTGCTACTGACATGAGATGCCCTCCTTTCAATACAATTGATTCTTTCCCGCTCTAAATAATACCACCTTTATCTCAGTCAAATTTTATGAAATTGAGTGAAAATAAAAGATATTGCAAGGAAATCTAAGATTTAATGAGATTATTAGACGGAAAATTTAATCTCACGTTTTAGCAAATGTAACTACTTGATTATATTGAGAAAAAAATAAGATCAATTTAGGGCCAAATAGAATTTGCTGTAATCGGTTACGACAATGTTTTTATTTCAAATTCATTTATGGTAATATTTTAAATAGTCGAAAGGCTAAACCATCCGTGAGGATGGGGCAGAAAGCTACGGATCTTTGAATCTTTCCCGTGGAATCTCCATGTAGCTTTTCTCCAACCAATAAACTTGAAACAGAGCGGTAGCGAAAACAAAATTGGGTTCAAAGATAGCCGGGTTGCCGACGGGGGTGATTCGGTTTTTTACTTCCTTTCTAACGATGGAGGGAAGATGATTCAAAGTGTATGAAGAACCAGGGGAACGAACCAAAACAGAAAAGGAACTCAAGACAAATTGGGGCGGAGAATGGAAAAAATCAAGATTGAGATTCCAAGTAGGAAAGACCTTATATTTGAGGGCGAACAATTAGCAAGCATAACTGATCCGGTTAGTGGAATAATGGTATTGTGGAAAACTAAAGGCGGTAAATATGTGCTGGAGCGAACAATTGGAAATGACAAGAAGGTTGAAATCTATTACTCAGCGAAAGAGGCCTCATTAATAATAGATACCTATAGGTCAGCGGGGAAAAAACTAATAAAGGCCGCCCAATCGAAGGATAAAGCCTTCGAAGGTCTTACCGAAGAAAAAATTGAATGAATAAAGCAGATGTGCCGCCCCGCGATATCTGGGTCACGGTTCTCTCCAGTTGATGGGGACCAATGGTAAAAGCCCCTTTCTTGTGGAAATCTTCTACTAGGCCATCTCGCCAACGGCCCTCGCGAAATATGGCGCACCTTCATCTAACGCCGCATAAACGGTTAGTGCTCAAATTGCTTCACACCTTCGTTTGTGCCGAAATCGTTACTCCATAGATTTCAAGAAACAACCGTTTAACTTCGCGCCCTTTTCCGATTGTTTGTGTTTCTAATATAGTATGCATCGAGATTTAGAGAATTTCATCCCTCAGTGAAAATTCAATAGATCAAATGGACATCACAGAGGTAGGCCTTGCGGGTTTTTGGGCTGTTGCTCCCAGTTTTGCGTTCAACTTCATTTTCTTTGAATAAGGTGCATGGATTAGTAACTCTTTGATTTTGCTTTGGTATTCAACCTGTATTTGTTAAAATGACAAGGGTTAACCCCTCGCTAAAAGGAATTTCGGATGAGCTTGACGCAAGGGAACCTATGTTTCCCCTTATTTGCGTTATATGAAATTGCCCTTTCCCTCAGGAACGACCGATGTCCATCAGTTTCTTCCTCCGGGGACTCATTATAGGATTTTCCATTGCTGCCCCTGTCGGGCCCATCGGTGTGCTATGCATACGTCGGACATTAGCTGAAGGGCGTACATTTGGCTTCGTCTCTGGTCTGGGGGCTGCCACGGCTGATGCAATCTATGGCTCCATTGCGGGATTCGGGCTGACGTTCATCTCACGCATCTTGCTCAGTCATCTAGTATGGTTTCGCCTTGCCGGTGGTGTGTTTCTCTGCTATCTAGGCCTCAAGACTTTCTTGGCTAGACCGTGCGAAAGAGCGGTCTCGACCAAAGGAAATGGCCTGCTTGGTGCCTATGCCTCAACGTTTTTCCTGACGCTCACCAATCCAATGACAATTCTGTCTTTTGCAGCGATATTTGCAGGGTTGGGGGTGGCAAGTGCAAGGGGGAACTATTTCTCTGCGGGTCTATTGGTCTTCGGTGTATTCCTCGGCTCAACCCTATGGTGGCTAAGCCTCAGTAGTGGTGTCTGCGTTTTCCGGACAAAGTTCAACCCGCGCGGGTTACGGTGGGTAAACAGAATCTCGGGGATAATCATCACGGGGTTTGGTTTGCTTGCCCTCCTCAGTCTGAAAGGATGAGAGGGTAATTTCATATAAGGGCATGTTTGCGGTTCGCTTCTTATTCGGGGTCACCCATTAAAGATATCACTTAATATCACATCAATCTTTTTCTTCTTATTGCAATGGCTTATTGCTCATCTTGCCCAAGGCCACAAGGCCAGACCTTAGTGAGTGGCCGTCCTGTCAAGGTACAACTCTTCCGGAGTTTCCTCAGAAAAAAGCATGTAATTACTCTAACTTGCTAAAAAAATCACAAAAATTAGAATAAACAAATGCCAAAGCTCCCCGGTGAAATAGCTCTAACATTTCACGGGGCAGGCAAAGTTCAAATGAATGCCAAATGTCAAATGACAAATGGGGGAGGTTGATTGTTCGATTCGTTGAGTTATAGACTGGTTTGACAAGCTAACTACTTAACTATTGAGCGAAATTAAGAGTTTTGACATTTGGAATTGCTATTTGGGTGGCTCAAAGGAATTTGGGCGATCGGGCGTTGGGAAGAGTCCAAAAGTCCGGAAACTCCTCACAACTCTTTTATGGATAACTCCACATACCAATTTCCCCTTTAACTATCCCTCATTCACACCGAAGCCTTGCCTGAACACTAAGAAGAGCCTTGTCCTTTTATCCAGCCCTTTTGGAAAGGGTACTCCCATTGATTTTACCCCCCAATATGGAATAGAGGATTTTAGCCCATTGTCGGGCCAACTACAAGGTCCTCTAATCCCCGTTATACTTTATTAACCCGCATGCCTTTGGTCCTTCAGGAAAAAATAAAGGGCAGATCTCAAGATTTGGCAAATTGATATTTTTGACCTCGACTAATGTCAATTGTTGACGGGCTGTTGCCCAAATCTCTTGGAGCAAACATTAAAGAATTTTTGCTAACCATTCTTAGCGAAGCGGAACGGCCGCAAATCTAATGTTTGAGTCCAAAGGGCGAGTTTTAG
>CBDUXJ010000093.1:0-8425 GCA_965371165.1 uncultured Syntrophobacterales bacterium
GGTTCATAGTACAGGGGATGCTCTGCCGAGTACTTATGGACTTCCTCCAGCCAGGGTTTTCGGGCGGCCTTCCACACGTCCCCCTGCTCTTTGAGAAGCTTAACCATTCGGGCGAGGACGTTCCTGGCGTCCCCCACTATGGGAACGTCCACGGTCACATTCTTGCTGATCGATGAGGGATCGATGTCCACATGAATGATCCTGGCCGAAGGGGCAAAGGTTTCGACCTTTCCCGTAGCCCGGTCATCAAAACGGCTCCCGATGGCAATGAGTAAATCACAACGGGTGACGGCGGTGTTGGCCGCGTATGTCCCATGCATGCCAAGCATGCCGAGGAAGAGCGGATGATCGCCGGGAAATCCTCCCAGCCCCAGGAGCGTAACCACTACCGGTATCTGGGCCAACTCTGCCATCTCGAGAAGCTCCTTTTGTGCCCCCGAATGGATGATTCCTCCACCGGCATATATAACCGGCCTTTGGGCTTTCAGAATCTCTCGGACAGCCAGTTTGATCTGGCCCGGATGTCCCAAGGTGACGGGGGCATATCCACGGATTTCAACCTTTTCGGAATATTTGAACGGGACCTCTCCTGTGATGACGTCTTTAGGGAGATCAATGACCACCGGTCCAGGCCTGCCCGTGGAAGCGATGTGAAATCCCTCGCGAATGCTTCTTGCCAGATCCGCCGTATCTTTGACGAGATAGTTGTGTTTGGTACTGGTCCGGGTGATACCCAGAATATCGGCTTCCTGGAAAGCGTCGTTCCCAATTTGATTTGTGGCAACCTGTCCTGTCAGTACCACAATAGGTATGGAATCCATAAAGGCCGTCACTATGCCAGTAACGATATTGGTCGCCCCTGGTCCCGATGTAACCAGGCAAACTCCGGTTTTGCCCGTCGCCCGCGCATAGCCGTCGGCGGCATGAATGGCTCCCTGTTCATGGCGCACCAGCACGTGTTTAATCTGGGGATAATTTATCAGCTCATCGTAGAGGTTGATGACCGCGCCTCCAGGGTAGCCGAATATGACTTCCACCCCCTCGCGAAGCAAGCTTTCCAATACAATCTGTGCTCCTGTTAGCTTTTTCAATGTCACCTCCCCAGGTGTTGTTATTTGTGTTTCGCCGTCCCCAAAGTGGCAAGGTGTAGGGTTGCTGCACTTACACGGTAAAATAAAAAAGCCGCAGGATCTCTCCCACGGCTCCAAAAAAAGAAGGCCGTGGGTCCCGCTGCTACCCACGGCCTGCCTTCGCTCATGAAACTGGATCTCCTCTCCGGCCAGGCAGTGGGCAGCTTTTAAGGACCAAAGCCAAAAACAGGCCCATAAACTGTACGATAACAACGACCACAATCAATCCTTCCTGACCCATGAAATAGCCTCTTCCTTCAAGCCAGAAACCGAAATTAAATAAAATAAATAATCTATTTGAGTTCGGTTGTCAAGCATAAAAATATAAAAAAATAGATAAAATATCATTTGACCCACCAAAAGCATAAAATCGTGACATGAAAGATAAGAGATGTCCAAAGTATAATTGCAAAAACCCTTGACATTGGATAGGGTCCTGCATTACATGTACGGTTTTGATACCTTATTAAACTCGATGGGTTATTCTCACATGGGTGGGACGGCCATTGGGGTCTGGAAGGCCGAATAATTCAGAAATCTACAACGGCAGGAGGTGTGGCTTGTTCACCGAGGAGACCGAGGAATTTCATCGTGTTGGTCGGCTGCCTCCTTATGTGTTCGCCATCGTCAATGAACTCAAGGAAGTGGCACGCAGAAGGGGGGAGGACATCGTGGATCTGGGAATGGGCAATCCCGATATCCCAACACCTAGGCACATCGTCCAGAAACTCATCGAAGCGTGCCGGAATCCCCGGAATTACCGATACTCAGCCTCCCGTGGAATCACCAAACTCCGAATGGCCATTTGCGACTGGTATATGCACCGCTACGATGTGGAGTTGGATCCAGAATCAGAGGCCATTGTAACCATCGGATCGAAGGAAGGCCTCGCCCACCTGATCCTGTCGGTGGTTGAGCCCGGGGACGTAGTCTTCGTGCCCAACCCCACCTATCCAATTCATACCTATTCCGTGATCATTGCGGGGGGAGATTTGCGGAGTATTCCCCTGAGTCCGGACAGTGATTTTTTGGCGGATATAACCTCAGCCACCAAACTCACCTGGCCCCAGCCAAAGATGCTCATCATATCTTACCCCCACAACCCCACGACTCGGGTGGTGGACCTGGGATTTTTTGAGAGAGTGGTGGAATTCGCCCGGGAGCATCAAATCATCGTGGTCCATGACTTCGCATATGCTGATTTGTGCTTCGACGGTTACAGGGCACCCAGCTTCCTGCAGGCTAAGGGGGCGAAAGAAGTAGGGGTCGAGTTTTACTCCCTATCAAAGAGCTACAGCATGCCGGGATATCGCGTGGGTTTTGCCGTGGGCAACCCTCGATTGATTCACGCCCTTTCAAGGATCAAGAGCTACCTGGACTATGGGATCTTTCAACCAATTCAAATCGCCTCCATCATCGCCTTGAAGGGAGATCAGAGATGTGTAGAGGAGGTCGGTCAGATCTACCAGAAGCGCAGGGACACCTTGATTAATGGGCTGGAGCGTGCTGGCTGGAATATTGAAAAGCCGAGAGGCACCATGTTCGTCTGGGGACGTATTCCCGAGAGGTACCGGCAGATGGGTTCCCTGGAATTTACCAAGCTCCTGCTGGAAAAGGCAAAGATGGTCGTTTCACCAGGGATCGGTTTCGGGGAGTACGGTGACGAGTACGTTCGCTTCGCCCTTGTCGAGAATCAACATCGGATTAACCAGGCGGTCCGGGGGATCCGGAAGATCCTATGAAGCGGTCCAATTACACCAGGCAGCAGGTCTGAAATCCTTAAGGGGACGAAATCCCAGGCTATTCGAAAGACATTCCGCTTATCATCCCACTATTCCCTGGAAACGGGCGTGATCTCCTCTGGAACAAGCACAATTTCAATGCGCCGATTCCTCGCCTGTCCCTCTTCGCTCTCATTAGAGGCAACGGGTTGGTATTCGCCGTAACCTGTGGCGGAGAGTACGGTGGGGTCAATGCCGATTTTCTCCTGCAGATATCTGGCTACATTGGTCGCCCTGGCCGCCGAGAGTTCCCAATTCGTGGGGTACCTCCTCGCCAGTTCAGGTCCGATGGGAACATTGTCCGTGTGACCTTCTACATTGATGGCCCTGTCCTTGACGTTCAACAAAATCTCCCCCACTCGCTCCAATACTTCGATACCCTCGGGCTTAATGGTGGTCTTTCCCGAGTCGAACAGGATTTCGTCAAGCATATTCACCTTCAATTTTCCCTTCAATTGCGTGATGGTTATCTTGCCCTTCTCGATCTCGGACTTCATGCCCTCCAGTAAATCTTCGTAGGTGGACTGCACCTCTTTCTTCTCTTCTTCTCTCTGGCGCTCTAAAGCCTCAGCTTCAGACTGGAGTGTATCTACCCTCTGCTGCAGATCCTCGTTTTCCTTCTTCAGCTCGGAAACATGAGCCCTGAGGTCTACGATGTTTTTGCTCAGGGCATCCGCCTTGGCCTGTAAAATCTTCTCCAGCTCGAGGTTATCCTCTGTGAGCCGATCGATCTCCTTTTCAAGGGAAAGGTTTTTGAGTTTCAAATCGGTTTTCGCCTTCTCCAGATCATTCCTTTCCCCCTGGAGGGTGATTACCTGTTTATCGAGGGCCTCCTGTATTCCTTGTAACCTGGCGTGTTCGGACCGCAACGCCGCCAATTCCCTCGAGAATCTCTCGCCCTCCTTCTCCTTCAATAAAAATTCCTTTTTGCTCACGCAACTCCCAATGAGAGCAAAGGTCAAAGTGAGCGAGATAATCAAGACAATCCGCTTTTTCCAATTCATAGTTCCCTCCCTGTTTTTTCTTACCTTAGTGAAGGATAATTATCGTCCCAAATCAGCCACCGTGGGGTCTAAGGTGCCGATTAGATCCTTGGTTCTGAGCTTCAGGATGAGGCCGCGCCTTCCTCCATTGATATAGATTTCCCCGTGCTTCAAGATCCCCTCATCAATATAGACCGGAAGTTGAGTCCTCGCCCCAAAGGGGCTGATACCTCCTACGAGGTATCCCGTTAGGCGCTGTGCATCGCGCTCGCTGGCCACCTGCGCCTCCTTAACACCGGTGGACCTGGCCAACTCCTTTAAGGAAACATCCTTAGAACCGGGCATAATCACGAAGATGAAGCGGCTATCCGAGAGCCTGACAACGAGGGATTTGAGCATAACATCGAGGGGAACGCCCAATGCCTCGGCTGCGTATTCCGAGCCCTTTTGCCGGAAACCATACTCAAGGGATTCGAAAGGAATCCCCCGTTCAATCAAAAAGCGCTCGCCTTTACTGGACACAACGCTTCCTTGCCAATCTCTCCAAGTTCCCTTCAGCTTTGGGATATTCTCTGTAAGAGGCGCAATCCTTGTCCAATGCCCTTTAACAAATAGACTCTCTTCGTCGGCTATGAACGGGCAAAGGCAGGAAATTGCAACCATTATTCTATTATGGATTTCATTTGAAAGCAAGGAGAAATTAACTGGAGTTTCCTTAGTTTCTAAGGAACACCGCTGTCCATGAGCGAAATTTGCCGGAGAAGTGGGGTACCCATCGAGAGTCCAGCTGGGGTAAAGCCCCTGTGTTTCTCTCCAATTAAAGAGGCACAAAAATTATTCACAAAACTGAGGAAAACCCCCGAGTATTGGAAATATATTTGGGGAAGGGTTAGTATTTACAACCCCCAATTGTTATAATGATGGAAAGGATACGAGGAAATATTCGTAACCTTTGAAGGAGGAAAATATGACCCACAGAGATGAAGGACATTACGCCGAAAAACATGGGGCTCGCGCAGGGCTTGATCAGGCCATTACTGAGGCCATAAAGAAGCACGCGATAGGAGGGAAGCTGTCATGTGTCGCAGCATTTCGCATCGCAGAGGAGATGAGTATTGAGCCGTCAGAGGTAGGACAGGCCTTGGACCTGCTGGAGATGAAAATCATAAAGTGCCAATTGGGGCTTTTTGGACATGAAGAAGGCAAACATCTTATTGTCAAATCCGCTGAGACGGTTCTACCAGATCTGGAAAAAGCCCTTCGAGCGGGTCTTTTGAATGGACGGCTGCCCTGCACCACCGCGTGGGATATCGCGAAACGGTTCAATGTACCCAAAATGAGCGTTACAGCGGCATGTGAAAAGCTGAATCTTCGAATAGGTCAGTGTCAACTAGGGGCATTCTAAAGGAGATGGACGAACTACCTCGGCTACGCCTGAGGGATGTTTTAGGTCACGATTCCGTGGTTCGGATACCTAACACCATTACTTTGGTACTGGATTACTCCCCCATCGATCCTTTTTATTTCCCCGTTTGAGATTCTGGCAGACTCCCCGAGGTATCAAGACGGCAGACGAAGTCCGTCTGGCAAGCCTCGCATTCGAACTGAATGGTTGTGTGATCGATATTGAATCTATCCCTGAGGAAACCGTTGATGTCCTCCAGAATTTGGGAACTCCGGCTGGTCATCTGATCCTCGATGAGCACATGGGCACTCAGGGCATAGATCCCCGAAGTAATGGTCCAAAGGTGGACATGATGCAAATCCCTCACGCCCTCGATAGCCTTGACCCCATCGACTACGTCTTTCAGACCAACATCCTTCGGGGTGGATTCTAATAGAATGTGGACCGATTCCATCACCAGCTTATAGGCACCTACCAGAATGACACCACCGATGACAAAGCTGATAATGGAATCGACCCTCTCCCAGCCCGTGAGCAGGATGACTGCCCCTCCGATTATAACCCCCACAGAGGAGAGGAGATCCCCAATGACGTGGAGAAAAGCTCCCCTTACATTTAAGCTCTCATGACTCCCCGCCCTCAACACGAGGGCACTGACGATATTGGCCCCCAGCCCAATGGCGGCAACGCCCAGCATGAGGAGTCCTTTTATCTCCTGGGGTTCAATAAACCTTTGGTATGCCTCATAAAAGATGAACAGGGATAAGGCCAATAGCACCGTTCCATTGAATAAGGCCGCCAAGATTTCCAGCCGGTAAAAACCGTAGGTCTGCTCCTGCGTTGCGGGGCGTGTGGCAAAACGGAGGGCGAAAAAACTCAGGAGCAGGGCCAAAATATCCATGAACATATGTCCGGCATCACTCAACAGGGCGAGGCTATTGCTCAACAGACCACCGATCACCTCGGCCACCATGATCGTGCCGGTGACGAAGAGGGCGATGAGGAGGCTGCGCTGATGGGAAGAGCTTGACCGCGCATGGTCCGTTTGGTGAATGTGATCTTGTTTCATATGGTACCCTTAGCAATAGATGAACAAGCTTGATTCATATGGTCCTTTTGTACAAGGATCGAAATAACGAAATAGATCGACCGACGTTGTGGGGAAAACGGGCAGAGCCCGCGGCCGGAAGGAAAACCTCCCGGCCGCACTGGTTCGATTCCCTGAAATTCCGGCCTGAGAGGATCACTCACTCCTCGATAGTTATGGCTTCAACCGGGCACTCTTCGGCTGCCTCTCGGCACGTCTCCTCCGCCTCTGGAGGAACGACGTCCACCTTTGCAACGGCGGTATCGTTCTGCATCTCGAATACCTCAGGGCAGGTCTCGATGCACAGTTCACAACCTGTACATGTATCCTGATCAACGACTGCTTTCATGTTCGCACCTCCTTTCTCTCGTATCTTCTCTGGGAATGAGTTTTTTCGCTTTCGCCAACGTCCCGGTACATTGATCTTTATTCTCGCAACGCCCTTGGTTGCTCCCCTTCAACCTCAGGTCCCTCCAGAACTTCCGAAGAGCTTCATTTTATGGCGGACGATCTCTTCAACGGCCTTTCGGGCAGGCCCTAATATCTTCCGGGGATCGAACTCCTGGGGTTGGAGGGCAAAAACCTCACGCATGGCCCCTACGAAGCTCAACCGTAAATCGGTATCGATATTAATTTTGCTCACTCCAATCTTAATGGCCACCCTTATGCTATCATCGGGAACACCTTTAGCCCCCGGAAACTTCGCGCCATACTTCTCACCCTTCTCCAAAATGGCAGGCGGCACCCCCGATGCCCCATGGAGAACCAGTGGAATATCCACCTTCTCTGTGATCGCTCGCAGCCTTTGAAAATCCAATCGCACTTCACCTTTAAACTTATAAGCCCCGTGAGATGTTCCAATGGCGACGGCCAATGAGTCAACCCCAGTCCTCTCCACAAACTCCCTCGCTGCCGCCGGATCCGTTAAGAAGGCCTCCCTTTCACTTACATCGATTCCCTCCTCAATCCCCTTCAATCTCCCCAATTCCCCCTCCACGGAAATCCCCTTGGCATGAGCCATTTCCACTACCTTTTTGGTGAGGGAGATATTCTCCTCGAAATCTAGAGGTGAACCATCGATCATAACGGAGGTAAAGCCCTTCTCAATACACAAACGGATCACGTCCAAATCCCTACCGTGGTCCAGGTGGAGGGTTAAAGGAACGTCCACCTCCGCCGCCGCTACCCCCACCATGGGGATTAAATAGGCCAAGCCTGCGTATTTGATAGCTCCCTCACTGACGGCAATGATGGCGGGAGAACGCTCCTCCTGTGCAGCCATAGTAATGGCTTGAAGGATTTCCATGTTGTTGATATTGAAAGCCCCTACCGCATACCTTTCCTTCTTAGCCCTCTGCAAGAGTTCTCTTCCATTTATGAGAGCCACCGAGTTCCCCCTTCCATTTCCCCTGTCTTGTTAGTGAACGTGGCCCACAGCTCCCAAATAGACGGCCGTCTCCTCTTTCCCATCCACTCCAATGAGTTGATTTACCTCATCGTCGTAAAAGGCGCCAATGGTACAACATCCTAACCTAAGAGATGTGGCAGCAAGATATAAATTCTGGCCGATGTGGCCGGCGTCCAGATAGAGGTAACGATATCCCCTCTCCCGATACTTCCATTTCGTCCTTTCCACCACCGCCGTCCAAACGAAAACGACAGCCGCCTCTTTGGCCATGGATTGATCCAAGGCCGACGTGGCGATATTAACGTGGAAATCTCCCACTGCTAATTGTTCTAATTGGTTCTCCTTTACATTGAAATGGTAACTACCGGGGGTTAAATCCACGACTCGATTAACTACTACATATGTCTCAATGGGGTATAACGCCCCCGCTGAGGGCGCAACCCGAAGCCGAAAGCCATATTCGGCTCCAGTAATCCCTTGAGTAGACCAAATCAACTGAGAAAGCTCCTCAAAGGAGATGGCTCTGGGCAAAAAATCCCTTACCGAACGTCTCCTCGCCATAACCTCCCAGAGGGGTTCTCCACCGTCTTTATCGGCATTAGGGAGGGAAAACCCCTGGATATCCCCTGGG
>CBDUXJ010000094.1:0-8344 GCA_965371165.1 uncultured Syntrophobacterales bacterium
GAATACATCCCTCCCAAAAGGACCCCTTGCCGACCCCGATAGAGCTGATTACCCCGATGCCCGTAATGACGACTCGATTGTCCATAAGCAGTTATTTGTAGCGTCTTAAATAATTGCGCATAATTTAGACAAGGATTAAAATCATAAATCGACTCGGCCGAGGGCTTCGAGTGTCTTCGACCCTGAGGCTCAGACCGAAGGGAGCCTCAGCCGAACTCCTCGTCGCGGGCCGAAGCACTAAATTCTAAACAAATTCTAATTTCAAAATTTGAAATTCAAAATGGTTTAGTTGCTTTGGATTTTGGTCATTTGAATTTGTTTAGGGCTTAGAAATTGGTGTTTAGAATTTGCTTGTATTCTTTTCGCTTACGCAAGTATTTATGTCGTCACATATAGTTGGCCAATTGATGCATCGGGATCAAACCGCCTTGCGCCTTACCGGTCTCGTTGCTCCCAGGTTCCCTATTCCTTCCATTTTCCGAAGACCAGGCAGACGTTGTTCCCCCCGAAGGCGAAGGAGTTAGTGATGGCGATATCAACCTTCCTCTGAATGGCCTCGTTGGGGGTATAGTTTAAGTCACACAAGGGATCGGGGACCCGGTAGTGAAGGGTTGGGGGAATGGTTCCCTCCTCTATGGTCAGAAGGGTGGAGATGGCCTCGATGGCCCCCGCCGAACCAAGACAATGTCCCACCATGGATTTGATGGAGCTGATGGGAATGGATTTTGCCTTCCTCCCGAACACCCTTTTCATCCCCTTGGTCTCGGCCACATCATTGGAGATGGTCCCCGTCCCATGGGCGTTGATATAATCGACATCGAAAGGGTCGACTTCCGCGTTCCTAAGGGCCATGGTAATGGCCCTCGCAATACCCTCCCCATGAGGCTCGGGGGAGGTGAGGTGATAGGCATCGGCACAGATTCCATATCCCAACATTTCACCCACGATTTTTGCCCCTCTGGACAGGGCATGATTCATCTCCTCCAACATCAATATCCCTGCTCCTTCTCCGAGGGACAAACCCTGCCTCCGTTTATCGAAGGGTTTACAGTATTCCGGGTCAACCAACCTCAGGCTATTGAACCCCGTATAGGAAACCTCGCAGAGGGAATCGCTTCCCCCTGAGAACATAATATCGACCCAGCCCGCAAGGATGCTCTCATAGGCAAAGGCAATGGCTGCGGAACTGGAGGAACAGACCGTGGCTGTAGTGGTTCGAGGCCCATGGAGATCGAATAGGCCCGCGATATAATCCGTTGTAGTGGCAAGGGAGAAGGAAATCAAGAGCAAAGGGGATGGCCTCCTCCTCTTCCCGGCATAGAGGGTCTTGAAATATCGCTCTACGGAGAGGATACCCCCAGACCCCGCTCCCAGGATAATCCCAAAGCGTTCCCGATCCACTTTTCCCATGTTCAAACCGGAGTTTTCCGATGCCTCCTCTGCGGCGATGATGCCGAATTGATCACAACGAGAAAGCCTCTTTTTTTCCTTGGATGAGAAATGGTCATCCAGGGGGAGATCGATTACCTCGCCCCCGTTGTGGGTTCTGAGGCCCGAGGTGTCGAAAAGGGTGATGGGCCTCATTCCGTCCCTTCCCCCCTTGAGGGAATCCCAGAATTGTGGGACGTTGTTTCCCACGGAGCTCACGACTCCCAGACCCGTAACGACGACCCGCCTTTTGGATTCCATGGGATTCTCATTCCCGTTGTTGGAATAGACTCGCCGATCCATGGCCTTTATTTCATCGGCAGGACATATAATGTGCAAATATCATCCCTTAAGTCAACCGCTTTCATGCCAGAAATTCCCTGCTTGGCCTCTTATTTCATCATTCCGGGCCATGAGGCACCTTTCACGTCGGATGGGACTCTCGTAAAACCCTATTCAGATCTTATGGTAGAGATTTACGCGAAATTCTCCAAGGACCCGTCAGAGGTGATCATTTTCTGTTTGAAGAGGACTCTCGCATAACAGTCGAAGGGTTTTTTCAGCCTTTCTGACGTCCCAAAAATCCATTGTGTTTCCCAAGCTCTTCCGAATATCTCGGGCAATTCTCCCTCGATCTTCTGTTATATATTTATATGTATGTATATATATTTCCGAATAAGTAACCCGCTTTTGAATTGCCGGGAAAAGGTTTTGAGCAGCGACGAGCGACTTTTTCGGAGCGTACCCAGACAATAGTTGACAAAGTCAATTTATTTTTCTACAGTGCTCGTTGACCACTAGGCTAAGGGGCAGCGGGATATGAGCTTCGGGGAGCTCGACCGGGATACCATTCGTTTGGTAAGAACCTTCAATCGCCAACTGGTTCGGAAGCTGCATCTATTGAACCGGATCCTGTCAGGTACTGGATTGAACGTGACCCAAGGGAATATTCTTTGTGAAATAGCCAACTCCGGCAGTAAATCATGGCTCCAATTGGCCGAATCCCTACTCATCGACAAGGGGTTTTTGAGCCGCAACTTGAAGACCCTCGAGCAGCGGCACCTGATCAATCGAGTGCACAATAAAAGGGATCATCGCAAATGCGAATTTTTTTTAACGCAGGCGGGTAAGAAAATGGCTTCCGAGGTGGACGACCGGGCAGACCGACAGATAGGGGACGTCCTAAAATCCCTCAAGTCCTCCGAATTGGGCCCACTGGTTAACGGCCTGATGATCTATGGCCACATCATGGGCCTTCACATGGGAGGCCCTGCTTCAGTCCATATCCGTCCCCATAGGATCGGCGATGCCAGCCATGTGACCTTTCTCCATGGAACCCTCTATTCCCGGGAATACGGCCTGGATTCGACCTTCGAGGGCGAAGTAGGACAGGGGATCACCGAATTCGTGGGGCAATTCGACCCCCAGTGGGATGGTTTCTGGATTGCGGAAGCAGGCGGCAATGTCGTGGGTGCTATCGTCATCGTCAACAGGGGTAGGGGATTGGCCCAGTTGCGCTGGTTCATACTACTTCCGACCTATCGTGGACTGGGTTTGGGGAAAGAGCTCATGACCTGTGCGGTGGATTTCTGCAAGGGTAAGCAGTACAAGAAGGTTTTTCTCTGGACCTTCGATGAGCTCCATGCTGCAATTCACCTCTATCGGTCCTTTGGATTCAAGAAGGTCAAAACGAAAACTCACCTGCGTTGGGGCCGAAACCTAACCGAGGGGCGCTACGAGCTGGATCTCCAAGGGGTAGCGCCATCGCCTGCATCATAACCGACAATATCGTTGACAAGATTTATCCTATTTGCTAGCAAGGGATGAATGGAACGTTACGGACAGTAAAAAGCCAAGGCGAAAGGGGGAAAGGTCGCTGATGCCCTTTCCCCCTTTCTCTATCTACGCCCTTCTCATGTTTTTTCCTTCCGCAGGATTTCAGCACCTCGAACACATCCGGCTGTGGGCGCCCCACTGAAAGAATCCCCACCGATTTTAGGTCAGACCATGGGATTTTTTGGGCGAATAGCACATGGCAACCTTGGATTTCAGCCGCAGTCCAGTAAAAGATCGGAATGTGGGCAGGATGGTTCGGGCTCGCCTGGAAAAAAACGGGGGGATGATGTAGTTTATAAATGATAGGGAGTTATCTTATCGGGCTTGCAGGGCTTGAGTTCATCTCTGCATAGGGGAAACCCGTATGAACTTGATGATGGCCTCAAAGGCCTTAATATTTCCGATTAGAGAGACAGTTCCTTCAAGGGCAAACATGATTCCTAAAGCTGAAGGGTTTCTGTTTAGCCGACCAATGAAGGAGGACCGAACGTGAATGGCTATGGTTTATATATCGATGGAGAATGGAGGAACTCCCTCAGCGGTCAAACCTTCCAGACCACGAACCCGGCCACCGGGGAGATTCTGGCCACATTCCCGAAAGGCACAGGAGAAGATGTCCACAAGGCTATTGAAGCGGCTGAGAAGGCATGGCCGAATTGGAGAAACTACCCTCCACCAAAGCGGGGCGAGATACTGCTGGAAGCCGCGTCCATCATGCGGCAGCGAAAGGATGAAATTGGGGAACTCGTGACAAAAGAGATGGGCAAGGTCATCGCTGAAGGGCGAGGTGATGTGCAGGAAGCCGTCGATTTTCTCGAATACATCTCCGGAGAAGGGAGGAGATTGCTGGGAGAGACGACGACTTCTGAGTTGCCCCGTAAGTTCTGCATGACGGTCAGGCAACCCATCGGCATTGTCGGTTGCATCACTCCGTGGAATTTTCCCATGGCAGTTCCCTGTTGGAAGCTGGGTGCCGCCTTAATTTCAGGCAATACGGTTGTATACAAGCCCGCCACCTTGACACCCCTGTGTACTGCAACCCTGGTCGAAATATTCGGAGAGGTGGGGCTTCCACCTGGCGTCTTAAACATGGTGACCGGTGCTGCAGATACCGTGGGAAGAGCCATCGTAGAACATCCCAAGATCAGAGCCGTCTCTTTCACGGGTGGGATTGCCGCGGGAAAGGATGTCTATTCCAGGGCCTCTGCTTCGATGAAAAGGGTTGGTTTAGAATTGGGGGGAAAGAACCCACTGATTATTATGGACGACGCCAACATAGACCTGGCCGTTGAGGGCGTGCTTTTCGGTGCCTTCGGAACGGCAGGCCAGAGGTGCACCGCAACCAGCCGGTTGATTATCCACGAAAAGGTATACGATGAGGTCATGGAGAAATTGTTGACCAGAACAAAAGCCTTGAAGATCGGGGATCCAACCGATCCAAGCGTGGATGTTGGCCCAGTCTCCAGTGAGGAGCAAGAAAAGAAAATCCTGAAATACATCGAAATAGGGGTTGAAGAGGGTGCCAAACTCATCTGTGGGGGAAAGAAACTCAGAGGAACCCCCTATGATAAAGGTTTTTTCATCGAACCCACGATATTTGGTTCCAAACACGGCATGCGGATCACCAGAGAGGAAATGTTTGGTCCGGTGCTCCCGGTGATGAGGGTCCGAGATTATGAGGAGGCGGTGAGAATTTCTAATGACGTCGAATACGGTCTTTCCTCCTCCATCTACACGCGTAACATCACTACTGCATACAGGGCCATTGATGAGCTGGAAGCCGGCATCACCTATATCAACGCGCCGACTATTGGCGCTGAAGTTCACCTTCCTTTCGGCGGTGTGAAGAATACTGGTATTGGTGCAAGAGAGGCGGGGACAACGGCCATCGAGGAGTTTACCGAGATCAAGACCGTGTTCATCGATTACAGCGAGAGATTGCAAAAGGCCCAAATCGAGGATTGAAAAGCCGGGTATAGGGGAAAGACCTGGAAATTTCAAGGAGATCGCCGAGCGGTGGGCACGCTCACCCCGGATAATGCGGGTAGAAATTAAATCGAGAGAGGAACAGAACCATGGGGCAGACCGAGCATGTGGATTATTTTCAGGTCGAATCACTGTTGTCTGAGGAAGAGATATCATACAGGGACACGGTGAGAAAATTTGTGGACGAGGAGTGCATGTCCATTATCGTAGAGCATTTCGATAAGGGGACCTTCCCGATGGAACTGATCCCCCGCATGGCGGAGATGGGCTTGTTCGGTCTCCATGTAGATGGGTATGGATGCAGAAAGGCGAGCCATACGATTTACGGTTTGGTCTGCCAGGAACTGGGCCGGTGTGACAGCGGCCTGCGAGCCATGTTTTCTGTTCAGAATTCCCTGGTGATGTACCCCATATACGCTTTCGGATCCGAGGAACAGCGACAAAAGTGGCTCCCCAAAATGGCACGGGGTGAAACGATCGGCTGCTTCGGGCTCTCTGAACCGGGGTTTGGATCCGATCCCGCTGGGATGACGACTCGAGCGGAAAGGCGCGACCGTGGCTATGTCTTAAATGGCACCAAGATGTGGATTACCAATGGATCCATCGCGGATATGGCTTTGGTATGGGCCGAAATCGATAAGGGGATCCACGGCTTTTTGGTTGAGGCGGGGACACCGGGGTTTCGGTCCACCAACATTCAGAGAAAGTTCGCCTACCGGACCTCTCCCACATCTCTCCTGGAATTCAAAGACTGCGTGGTGGGGGAGAGAAGCCTGCTCCCGGGGGCAAGGGGGTTCAAGTGCGTCTTGCAGTGCCTGAATTATGCCCGCTACGGAGTGGCCTGCGGTGCCGTGGGATCCGCCATCGCTTCTTATGAGGCTGCGAAGGCCTTTGCACAGCAAAGGAAGGCATTTGGTAAGCCAATCGCTTCCTATCAACTCGTCCAAGAGCGGTTGGTTCGGATGATGGTGGAAATCACGAAGGCCCAATTGCTCAATTATCATCTGGGCCGGCTCTTGGATCAAAATCGGGCTCGGCACACGCAAATCTCTCTGGTCAAGATGAATAACGTCCGAGAGGCTATGAAGATCGCCAGGATAGCCAGAGATATCCTGGGGGCGCGAGGGATCCTGGCCGACCACCATGTCATCCGTCACCTCTGCGATTTGGAGGCCCTCAGTACCCTGGAGGGGACGGAAAGTATCCATACCCTCATCCTCGGGCAGGACCTGACGGGCATCTCAGCGTTTTCTTAGAAGCGATCATCTGTAACCAAATGCTGGTTTTTTCGCCTCTTCAGTGGAGCTGGTTTCAGGAAGTTAGCCGGGTCGTAATGTAGCAGCAAGCCAGACGACCGCATCGCTCCCCTTATTTTACAGATAGAGTTCCGGTGCTCAAGAGTTCAACAGGCCTTACCACATCGAAGACGCGATGCCTGAGGTCGGGAGGTATAGCGATGAAGGCGCCGGAAGAGAGTTGAAGGTTCCCCACATCCATCACCCACATCTTGCCACTTCCCGTATGAAATGAGGCCCCAATGGCCCTATCTGGTAGATAGGGTAAGAAAAAAATAAAAAGGGTCCCCACGAGTGGATTGCGATCAAGAGAGTGTGATATTTTTATATAAGAGGGGAAATTCTTAGAAAGTTGACTTGAGTCAAGGGTTCTAATTCGCAGGTGGTATATAGATTCCAATAACCTCGCGAATTGGATTTGTTAAGGTTATTTGCCAAGAAGCCCCCAAAAATAAGGAGGTATAACCATGGGAGACAAAATCAAATGGGAAGCTTCGATGGACTCGGCTCTGGCCCGGTCCCGATCTGAAAAGAAGCACGTGTTGCTGGACTTCTTTAACCCTGGTTGAATTGGTTGTCAGCAGATGGATGCCGTGACGTATCCAGACAGTAAGGTCGTCAGCTTCATCAGCGAGAATTTGATCCCACTCCAGGTTCAATTCGATGCTCAGCCCTTGGCCTCGGATTTTAATGTTAAGTGGACGCCTACCCTCGTTACCCTCGATGCCGATGGCAGGGAACACCATCGAACGGTTGGCTTTCTCGCCCCTGATGAACTGATTCCATCGTTGCTTCTGGGCATAGGGAAGTCCTGTTACGAAAACGAGCGGTTCGATGAGGCGCTCTCATACCTGGAAAAGATCGTGGTGGATTATCCCAAGAGCGACTCGGCTCCTGAGGCACATTACCTGCGGGGGGTCTGCCGTTACAAAAGCACCCATGATCCCAAGCCGCTAAAGGAGGCCTATGAACAGCTCAGGGACAAATATCCATCGAACGAGTGGACGAAGCGGGCATATCCATATCGTCTCTTGTAGACAGGCTGTTGCCCAAACCCCCTTTCGCTCTCTGAAAAGAATTTCTGACCATTCTAAAGTTCGCTTCACTGCAAACCCAAAACTCGCCCTTTGGGCTCAAACATTGGGTTTGCTGCCGTTTCGCTTCACCAAGAATGGTTACCAGAAATTCTTTAATGTTCGCTCCAGGGGATTCGGGCAACAGCCCCTAGAGGGTTACCCCTCAAGGGGAAGGAGGTAAGGAAATGAGGAAATTAGGGGAATTTTTTCAGGCTGCCGACTGGAAGACGGAGAAGCACGTCCCAGTGATTGAGTGTCCGGAGGCTGTAAAGGGCGGCGAGAGGTTTGAGCTCAAGGTTTCCGTGGGGAAGGAGATCGCCCATCCCAACACCACAGAGCACCACATCCGCTGGATTCAGGTTTTCTTCCAGCCCGAGGGCGAGCAGTATAGCCACGAACTTATCAATTGCGAATTTACCGCGCATGGGGAATCGGTCAAGGGGGCTAACCAGGGACCCGCATATGTAGAGCCTGTGGCCTCGACTTCTGCGATGATAAACAAACCGGGAACAATCTATGCCCTCAGTTTGTGCAATATCCACGGGCTGTGGGAAAACAGCAAGGAAGTGAGAGTAGATTGAAAAACTGTCGTTACCGAAAACATGGAAAGGCAAGGTTTGATGGCTTCGTAAAAAGTCCAACTTCTGCGTTGCGCTGCATCCTTCGTTACTGCAGCGTACTGTAAGTACGCCTCATTCCTCAGGATTTGCGCGCCTTGAATTT